>JAYUWY010000320.1:0-3241 GCA_043753285.1 Gemmatimonas sp.
AAAACGCGCTACTGGAGCCTTTCGTTCGGGGCGCTATTGTTCAGCTGTGGAATCCCCTCTCTTCCTCCTCGCCGTCGGGGCTGCAGCAGCCATCGGCGCGATGATGAACGCCGTCGCCGGCGGGGGAACCTTGGTCACATTCCCCGCCCTCGTGGCGCTTGGTGTGCCCCCGATCGTCGCGAACGCGACGTCCACGGTGGCGCTGTGGCCGGGCACCATGCTCTCGATGTGGGGATACCGCGGCGAGCTGGTGGGCGTGCGACGTTGGGCTATCGCATTCGCCGTTCCGTCGTTCGCGGGCGGCATTGTGGGCGCACTGCTTCTGCTACAAACGCCCGAGAAGCGGTTCTCGCAGTTGGTGCCCTGGCTTATTCTCGGCGCCACCGCGCTATTTATCGCCCAACGACCGCTCATGCGATTGCTCGCAGAGCGCGGCGGCGCACGGCCGGACATCGCGGGCGCGGATGGAAAATTATTACCGCCCAGTGGCGCGTTCTTGGCGTACCAGTTTGGCGTGAGTGTGTACGGCGGCTACTTCGGCGCGGGCGCGGGCATTTTGATGCTCGCGGCGCTGGGCCTGATGGGGCTCACCAACATTCATCAGATGAACGGCCTCAAGAATTGGGGCGGTGGCGTGATGAACTTGGTGGCGGTGGTGATTTTTGCGATCTCGGGAATTGTGAATTGGCCGGTGGCGATTGCGATGGCCTTCGGTGCAGGTGCGGGTGGAATCGCGGGCTCGTTGTTGGCTCAGCGTGTGGGGCAAACTTGGGTGCGGCGGGCGATTGTGGCGATTGGGCTTGGGTCGGGGCTCGCCATGTTGTTCGGGCTGATCTAGCCGACACTTCGAAGTCCTATGCGGTCGAATTGGATGTGCGAAAAGGTGGGTTGAAGCGCACCACCGCGTTTCCGCAGGCTGTGGCACGATTCAGTCACGGAGCACGCGCGCGGCCTCGAGGAATTCTGCACGCCCATGCGTTACTTCCAGTCTCCGCCTGCAACTTCAGACTATCACGGGTGCGCAGTCGCTCAAAGCACGACGAGTTCAAAGAGTCCACGAAGGCCTCCACCCAAGCCGACACCAGCGATGATTGAAGTCTGACGAAACTGCTTCGCTCGCCGCGAAATCCATCATAGGGGTATCGTGTGCGTTGTCCAGAAGGGTCGGCGCTTAGGAGAGTCGCGACTATACGAGTCGAGTCGCCGCAGGCCTCTCCAGATACCGCCACAGGTAAGCATTCGCCCACTAGCCCGACAATGAAGTGCACCGAGTCACCGGAGCGCCCAACCTTCACGTGCCGCCTCTCCAATGCTCTAACGAGATCAGCTGCAAGCGTCGGGGGCGAGCGAAAATCATCGACGGAGATTCCGACGTCGACGAGCGGCCGCTCCCTATCAGAGTGATTCTGGGACCGAGGGCTGGAAACACATCCGAAGGCACTCACGACAATCACAATTCGCACCCACATAAACCGACTCCGATAGAGCGGTGGCCTAAGTTAGGGGGAAGGTCAACGCCGATACAGCACGCCCGTCAACCTCGCGCTATTGCGAAGCAGCGACGCCACCTAAGTGGCGTCACGGCCGCCGGATCTCATGGCTGTCGATATACGGCGGTCGCAATCGCTCTCCGCACCGAAGCGGAGCCGCACGCGAAACGAACACGATTGCGGACTCGCCGCCGGACGCGCCGTGGACTTCGACAAGCATCCAGTGGTGCCCGCGCGCCTCCCAACGAATCTCTCGGCGCTCTGCCGAACCGTCTCCACGCATGCACGCGACCGCTGGAACCAGCAGTGCTTGAGATACGAGCTCGCTGATATGGTCGAATGTTCCCTGTTGCGCTCGCTCTATCCGCATACCTACCTCGAACGTCACACGACCCTTTTTAACATAGTACCACCACGTCGTATCGCGGACCGTCCTTGTGCAACCATCGCGCTGCACGTTGTCGTCGAAGGTTCTATAACCGCACCTTCGAGTTGAACGACCCTCGAACTGGCTGAGCGGTGTCCCGACGAGCTGCTCCGGGGGCAGGCGTAGACGAGCGCACGCCGATACGGCTAAAGCGCAACTCACCATTACTAATGTTCGTGTGGGACTGCACCTCATCTTATCGGCTCGCAGCTATGGCCAAATGCCTCAGCACGACGCTCGCTTCTCCACCAGTTGAGAATGTGAAATTCCTCGTGAGCAATCGTGTTATCGAGTTGTCCCCGTTCTTTGAAAGTGTGGTCATTTATTCCAACGTAGTTCCAAGAACGAGGCCATGCGCTCTCAGCTTCACCATAGTCAGCCCGGGAGTACCATGTTCCGCGGCGGTAGCGCCCGTTCTGCAGTCGCGTCATAGCATTCACTCCAACATTGCGACAGTGAGAAGCAACGTCGACAATCAGCCGGGACATTGCGTCCGCCAACATCTCGCATTGATTGGCCTTGAACTTCCGACCGCAGCTCGAAATAACCAAGTCGGGAAAGGCCGCACTCAGCTGTTCGTACGCGTGATGTCCTGCGCTTCCGCCGAGAAAAGTTCGAATAGTATTGAAGTCCCCTGAACCCACGGGATTGCACACCAACAAATCCGATCCTCGTCGCTGACACACGCGCCCAGTCGGATCAAAATTGTTCACGGGATCGCTTCCAGCGTACCCATACAAATTTGGCCCCCCAGCCAGCCCAATCGGATCCGCCTGAGTAAACTGCCCACTCCCCGGGTCATAGTACCGATTCCGCCGATACAACACCCCCGTCGACCCCGCGCTATTTCGTACCAGCGACCCAACCCACTGCGGCGTGGGCGTGCTCGCCGTCCACGAAAAGCGCTGGTAATACACCGAGAGCCCCGCCGGCCACCCATAATTCTTGCAGCCCGCCGTCGGCCAAATCGCGCAGTCGTCCGAGGTACCATCGTGCCGTAACGAACTCTCCACCAAGCCGCGCCAGTTGTAGTTGGGCACGCGCCCACCCATCAGGAAGATTGGCTGATCTATCGCGGGTCCTTGGACATACCCGGCCTTTCCCCAGTGCGTTCCGGTGGAGGTCAACTGGTCCAACTGCGCTACCGTGCGATTCTCGCCGCCGTCCACACGAAACTCGTAGAGCACCTGGTTCCCGTCCCACACCGTGCGCTCCACGACGCCGATGCACTCGATGCTGCAGAGCGCGAACACCGAATCGCCCGCGACGCGGCGCGTGCGCGTCAGCACTCGCCGACCAAGCGCGTCATACCGGAACTCGTCCC
>JAYUWY010000321.1:0-3240 GCA_043753285.1 Gemmatimonas sp.
GCGCTCGAGACGGCGTTTCGCGAAGGCGATGGAGAAGCCGTCGTCGTCACCCCCGACACCGCACTGCGTTTCACTACCGCGTTTCGGTGTCCCGAAGACGGACATGTCGCGCCGGCGCCGTCCCCGCAACTGTTCTCGTTCAACAATCCGCGTGGCGCGTGCGAGACTTGCAATGGGTTCGGCGCGACGCTTGAGTACGACGAAGCGCTCATCATCCCGTATCCGAATCGCACGCTGGCCGAGGGCGCGATTGATCCGTGGACTAAGCCGCGCTACGAGACCAAGCGGCGCGCCCTAGCAGAGTTCGCAAAATCCGAGGGCATTCCCATGGATGTTGCGTGGAGCAATCTCGCTCCAGCGCAGCGCGAGCTGTTGCTGCGTGGCAAAGCCAAGGGCTACGTCGGCATGTTTCCGTTTCTCGACGCCTTGGAGCCCAAGAAGTACAAGCAGTACATCCGCATTTTTCTGCGACAGTACCAAACGGCGCAGACCTGTGCGTCGTGCAACGGCGCGCGCCTCAACGCCGATGCCCTGAATGTGAAAGTTGGCGGCGTCACCATCGCTCACGTGCAAGGCATGCCCGTGGACTCACTGCGCGCGTGGGTGGAGTCACTCGTGTTTGGCGAGCAAGAGTCGGTGATCGCCGCGCACATTTTGCGCGAAGCGCGCGATCGCATTGCGTTCCTCTGCGATGTGGGACTCACGTATCTCTCACTCGACCGCGCCACGCGCACGCTCTCCGGTGGTGAAGCGCAACGCATCGGTCTCTCCAATTCGCTCGGCGCGCGACTCGTGGACACGCTGTATGTGCTCGACGAGCCGAGCATTGGACTTCACCCGCGCGATCTCGGACGCTTGCTCGACTTGCTCAAGCGCCTGCGCGACAGCGGCAACACCGTGCTGATGGTCGAACACGATCTCGAAGCCATTCGCTTGAGCGATTGGATGATCGAGTTCGGCCCTGCGAGTGGTGAGAAAGGCGGCCAGGTGGTGTTTAGCGGTCCGACGTCCACCGCGTCCGAAAGTCCGCTCACCGGACAGTTTCTCACTGGAGCGCGCACGATTGCCCTTCCCGCTAAGCGTCGGCGCGTGGGCCCACAGTGGCTCACCCTCAGCGGCGCGCGCGAGCACAATCTGCGCGACGTGAGCATCAAGATCCCGCTCGGCGCGATGACGTGCGTGACGGGAGTGTCGGGCAGCGGCAAGTCCACGCTCGTGCACGATGTGCTGTTTCGCGCACTCGAGCGCCAACTCACGGGCGAGCACACCGCGCGTCAGCATCTCGGCGAACGTGTTGGAGCGTACGATGATCTCGACGGCTGGCAGTCGCTCGACGAAGTGGTGCTCGTGAATCAAGAGCCCATCGGCAAGTCGCCGCGCTCGAATCCCGTCACCTATGTGAAGGCGTTCGACGAGATCCGTCGCATCTTTTCCGAAGTGCCACTCGCACGCCAGCGCCGCTACACCGCCGGCACCTTCTCCTTCAATGTGAAGGGCGGTCGCTGCGAGACCTGTGAGGGCGCGGGCGCTATCGAAGTGGAGATGGTGTTCATGGCGGACGTCTTCGTGCCGTGCGAGACTTGTGGCGGCACGCGCTACAAACCGGAAGTGCTTGATGTGACGTATTTCGGCAAGCGCATCACGGACGTCCTTGAGATGACCGTGGACGAAGCCATTCGCTTTTTCCCGCGCGAGGAAAAGCTCGGTCAGGCGCTGTGGCAGATTCAACAGGTGGGCTTGGGTTACTTGAGACTTGGTCAGCCCGCGACGACGCTTTCCGGCGGAGAGTCGCAGCGACTCAAGGTGGCTCGAGAGTTGGCGTTCGCCGCCAAGAAGGGGGGGCGCAAGTTTTATATCCTCGATGAGCCCACCACAGGACTGCATCCGCGCGATGTGGAGGTGCTCTGCGAAGTGCTCGACCGCCTCGTGGATAACGGCCACACCGTGGTGGTGATCGAGCACGATGTGGACGTCATCAAGCGCGCCGACTGGGTAATTGACCTCGGTCCCGACGGCGGAAACCGCGGCGGGATGCTCGTCGCCATGGGTCGACCTGAGGAGGTCGCTGCTAACGAGGCGTCGTATACCGGTCAGTTCCTCCGGCGCGAGCTGAATCTCAAGGCTTGAGGCGAGGGGGACGCCCGTTTACCTTTCGGGACTATTCCGACGTAGCTCAGTTGGTAGAGCAGGTGACTGTTAATCACCGGGTCACAGGTTCGAGTCCTGTCGTCGGAGCTAGAGTAACGCATTGAGCCCCCTGCACTTCGTGTGCGGGGGGCTTTTTGTTTGCCCCTCGAGTCCGAGAACGCAGCGCACGACGTCCTCGTGACTGCTATCACATTGTAACGACCCGCCTAGCCAGCAATTCGCGCTCAGCCGAGTATGACCGCGGCACAACCCGTGCTAATACTCTCGAACGCGCAGGCCGAAATGCTGCCCTATCAGGACCGCGAAGGTGATCCCACCATCCTCGGCTATGTCGATGACCCGACGTTCATCCGTCTGCTTTTTCGCGACGGCAACGTCCTTGAGTTCGGGATACGCGAGATCGGCGAGTCGCACTTGATCAACCTCCGGCAGCTCGCGCGGATGGGCGATGGCTTGCCGCAGTATTTGAAGCGCAACGAACTGCGGCCATTGGGTCGACCCATCAAGAAGAAGTAGGCTGGCGGGCGACTCCAGAATCTCGCATGTTCGCGGTCGCCACTATCCAAAGAGGATGCTGATGTCTCGCCGCCTGCTGCCGCTGCTGCTCGCTACTGCCCTCGCCTGCTCTGGCGAGTCCGGTCCCACAGTCGCTCCCGTTTGGACGCTGCAAGAGACTCTGCGCATCGGCAGCGGCGACGAGGGCCCCACCTCGTTCTCCTGGGTCAAGGGAATCGAGACCGACAGCACGGGACGCATCTTCATCTATGAGCACAGCACGCAGGACATCCGCGTGTTTGGCCCGGACGGCAACTACATCAAGACGATTGGTCGCAAAGGCGCGGGCCCCGGCGAGCTGGGTAACGCCGAAGGCATCGCCCTCGCGCGGGATGGCACGCTGTGGGTGCGCGACGCGGCCAACGGACGATTCTCGCGCTTCACCACCGACGGCGCAGCGCTCGAGTCGATGACGAGTACCTTCTGCACCTCGCAAGGCACGTGGATGCCGCGGATTACTGCGACGCACTTCGTGGACGAGGATTGTGTGCCAACGCCGGACGGCGTGACGTATCAGGTGTACGGATATCGCTTCGA
>JAYUWY010000322.1:0-3231 GCA_043753285.1 Gemmatimonas sp.
AGACGTTTGGCACAACTCGATATCGAATGCTCTCATCCGGAATGCCGCTCGCTTTCGCGATGCTCGCCCGGGTGGCTCCGTTCTCGATGAACTATGGGCGGCCGAACCAATCGTGCGCGTGAGTGGGCGCACTTTGACGCCGAACGATGAGGAGCACGAAATCATTCGCAGGGAGTTCTACAAACCTCGCGTCCACGCGGCACTACTCTGTGCGGCCATCGGCTGTTCGTGCTGCGCAGTGCGGGAAGAATCTATGAACGTCGCGGCACGCACCGTTGCCGAAAAGTCGATATTTTCGTTGTATCGTTCTGACTTCTCGGGCACGCTCGCCTGGGTAGGCGCGTTCTGGGCGAAGTACGAGATTGACCCAGCGCCACTCCGTCCCGCCGCTAAACAACTTTTGTGGAGACGTCGTATGCCGATTCAGCCGACATCCTTGCGGTCTGCCGATGAGCTCGCGGCACGCAGCGGACGCACGATCATCTACAAGCATTCGCCCTCATGTTCGCTCTGTGGGTGGAGCAATTACAAACTCGGCCAACTTGCGGAGCAAGATGGCCTTGAGATGTTGCTTGTTGATGTGTGGACGCAACGCGCGCTGTCGCAGGAGATTGAAGCGCACTTTGGTGTGCGCCACGAATCACCGCAAATTCTGATTATCGATGATGGCGAGGTGACGTGGCACGCGTCGCACCGCGGAGTGGCGCCCGAGCGTGTGCGGGCCGCGCTCGCCGGCAGCGCCGAAGGACTCGGCGCGCGGCTTTAGACGAGCCCTTCGTACTTCGGGTTCGGCATCAACTGCCCATCGAGAATAGTCTCGCGATCCCACGGTAGCACGATGCGCGCTTCCGTCTCGAGCGCGTAGTAGTTGGGGACGTAGGGCCCCGTCTTAAAACTCACCGCGGTCGCGACTTCTTTGGCGCCAGCATTCACGAGTGCGGCGATGGCGAGTCGCATCGTGTCGCCACCGTCACAGGTTTCGTCGACGATGAGCGCACGCTTGCCGAGGATGTCCGGCGGTGCGGCCGAGAGCACCGCAGGCGAATCGCGCACTGTGGAGGAGCGGTAGCGCCGCGAGACGATGATTGAGAAGAACGGGCGGTCCAGCATTGCCGCGACGACGGCACCTGGCACGACACCCGCCGTCGCGATGCCGACCACGAGGTCTGGGTCGAAGGTCTTGGAGACCTTGAGGGCAAGAGCGCGCGAGAGCTCGCCGAAGAGGGGCCAATCGACGAGGAAGATTTCTTTGGCGGGAATCGGCTTGCTAGGCATGCTGAGGAAGCTACTCCTTGGGACGGAAGACTGAAGACGGAAGGTGCGCCTGGTTCGCGGTTCCCTTCCGTCTTCAGTCTTCCGTCTAAGTACCCCATTCTATAGCTTCCCACCGTCCCCCAGCCTCCGCCCTATGTCCTTCTGGGACCGCCTCTTCGGCGGCCGCTCCGAGACCGCGCAGCACCGGCAGCGCCTCGACTATATGAGCGAGGCGCTCATCTTGGAGCGTCAGGGCGATTACGACGCCGCAGTGACGTCGTATCGACTGGCTTTGCGAGAGCATCCGGACGACCTCAAGGTCCTCCAGAATCTCGCAATTGCCCTCACAAAGATTGGGCGGGTAGAAGAAGCCATCCGGGCGTACCGGAAGGCGTTGGAGATTGATCCGTCGCTGTCTGGCGCGCATTACGGCGTCGCATTTTTGCTCATCAAGCGCGGCGATCCGCAGTTCGCCGTGAAGCATCTCAAGGCCTTTCTCGCGCAGCCGCCTTCGGGGCAGGATTCCGAGCGCTGGATTGCACACGCGCAGGCCACGCTCGACCAGCTGATCGCTTCTGACAGCTCATCACCTTCGGCCGGACTCTGACGTTGGGTAAGGTCCTCGCAATCGTTAGTCAAAAGGGTGGAGTCGGTAAGACGACGACCGCCGTGAATCTCGCCGCAGCTTTTGCGCGGCGCGGCATGAAGACGCTGCTCGTGGATGTTGATCCGCAGGGCTCGGTGCGCTTTGGCGCAGGGCTTCGCAAAGATCATCCCACGTATGGCTTCGCCGATTATCTCGCCGGCGAGCGCTCGCTGCGCGAAGTGTTGCTGCCCACCACGTTACCGTGGATGCGCGTGATGCTCGCCGGTAGCGTGACAGATCTCGCGGATCACACCGCGTATCAAGAGCAGATTGCGAGCAGCGACTTGTTGCCGCGGATGCTCGCAGCGGCGAAGGAGCGTTGCGACATCGTCGTCGTGGACACGCCGCCTGGCCTGGGTCCGGTCACACGTCGCACGCTGGCGTCTGCCGATCGCGTGTTGATTCCGTTGCAAGCGGAGCCGCTCGCGTTGCAGACCACACCGCAGATCTTGCGCGGCATTCAGGACATTATCTCCACGCACGAATCGTTGGTGTTTGACGGAATTCTCCTCACGATGTTTGAGGCGGGAAATCCGGCGTGCGAGAGCACCGTGCAGTACATCCGCGAGAAGGTGCCGCCGCATTTGATGCTCGACATCGTGATTCCACGTAGCTACGCGTTGTCGGAGGCATTCGCCGCGGGACAGCCGGCGGTGGTGCGCTCACCGGCCGACGCAGCGTCACAAGCGTACGTGAACCTCGCCACGCGACTCGCCGAACGCGCCGCCGGATGAAGGCGCTGTGGCTGGTGGTCGCTGCGGGAATTATCGGATGCGCAGACGCGGTCACCGATCCTGATGCTGTAGCCGCTATCGAGTTCACCGGCGTGGCGTTCCCTGCAATCGTCACCGATGACACGCTGCGCAACGGTAACGGCGTCGCCACGCCGCTTGTCGCGACGGTATACAACGGCCGCGGCGATGTGATTGCAGTGCCCGTGAGCTACTTCTCGCTCGACACCGGCGTGTCCGTGGATGCGAACGGGTTCCTCGTTGCCACGCGTCGCGACGGGACCGTGCGACTCGTCGCATCCGTGAACGGCCTGCAATCGCAGGTGCGCATTGTGCAGGTGACGCGCGAGCCGGATTCGGTGCGCGCACCCACGACCGAGATCAACTACGAGTACGCGATTCCCGATCGCGCGACAAATGTGAGCCCGCCGCTCGCCTTCACGCTTACAAGCAGCGACACCGCGGGCGGGCTCAGCCAAAACGTCGCGGGGTGGCTCGTGCGCTGGCGCATTGTGCACGCAGGCGACACGTTGGCTGTCACCGATACGACCAAAGTCGCACTCTGGCCGGCGTCGGCCACACGCCATTCGCTCACTGACA
>JAYUWY010000323.1:0-1562 GCA_043753285.1 Gemmatimonas sp.
AACGCGCGCGCCGATGCCGCGCTGCCAGCGCACATGCGCGGCGTTTTCACTGCGGAAGATCAATCGGTCGCGCGCGGACTCACGCAGCGACATGCCCGCCGAAATCCGATTGTAGCTCTTCACGTCGTACGATTGCAGCGACGAGTCCTGCTGCATCCGTGCCGCACGCGCCTTGAGGAGCAACTCTCTTGCGCCCGCGTCGCGAAACGCCGTGCGCCGGTGTTCGTCGGTTACGACAAGTCGCTCACGAATGGGCGGACGCACGGAGATGCCGGCCTGTACGCCGCCGGAATCTCTCTGCACGCCCACCGACACCTGCAGCGCCAACAGCAAACCCATCGCTACCATCGGGATATCCTCGAAGAGCTCGCCTCCCACCTGAACGGCGGGGAGCGGTATGTCTGGCTCTACGGCGTACCCCGGGGGGGAGTTTCCACCTTTCGCCGTGCTGCCATAGCTCCATAGGCGCGGCTATCGGCACGATTGAGCCGCTGTTCGGCGTCGTCGAGGGCTACGGCGGCCGGCAGATTGAGCGCCGCCACCAGCGCTGGCAACACAAACAGCCACGCGCCTCCCGGGAAGCTCGGCTTTTCACCGCTTGCCAGCCCGCCAAACCGCGCGACGAGCCGCGCACTGTTTCGCTGCACCCACACGGTCGCGATGATCACGCCGAGACCCAGCGCGGCGAGCACAATGGGAAAGAACGGCGAGTTCTCAAACACGTCCGAAGCCAGCCACACCAAGTACGTCACGAACCACCCAATGCCGAGCAGCGTCCACATCATCCGCCGCATGCGCAGCGAGAACGCGAAGGCAATGAATGCGCCGGGAATCAGGAGATGTCGCAGATTCTCGTGCGCGTTGAGCAGCATAGCCGTGGCAACAACTGCTGAGACCACGCCGAGCGCATGAATCCACATCGCGAAGTCCACATCGCCGCGCTGTCTGCGATCAACGATGTACGCCGCAGCAGTCACCGCACTTGCTCCGAGCATCCACAGCCACGCCATCGACGCGCCGCCAAGCCGATCTGCGTACACCGCGGTCGCCACGAGAAACACGCCGCGAAGTCCGATGGAAGCAATCGGCAACGCGAGCAACGAGAATCGCACCGCGCGCAACGCAATCAGTGCGGCCCCCAGCGTGCACAGCTCCGCGACAATCTCGAGTCCGCGGCAGCCCCAGAACTCAAACTCGAATGGCGCGGCATATCCGAGCGTACGGCAGCCAGACGCCGGCCACGGAATGATCCACTGCGCCCATTCGTTGAGCGCGATGACGCCAATAGGCACCATCGCGACGGCGAGCAACACGGCAATGCCGCCGGCGGCCTCATACCCATCGCGCAGCAAGCGCCGCGCCACGAGGACAAACATCGCGAGGTAGATGGTCACCACGGTGATGACACCGCCCGCGCCCAACCACTCCCAGCGGTCGGCAAGAAACCACGCCATCGCGACAATCACGGTGATGGCGCCGAGCACGTAGCCAATGGCCGGCGCACCCATGGGACGCGGGAGCGCTGGTGCCGACCTTACAGGACTGAGCGCGCGAATTGCCTG
>JAYUWY010000324.1:0-6397 GCA_043753285.1 Gemmatimonas sp.
GCCGTCGAGGATTTTCCCGAGGCAGCTGGGCCGTCAATGGCAACAACGAGTGGTCGGCGGCGGTCAGTCATTCTTGGTGCGCTTGAGGTCGTCCCAGAAACTAGGCCAGCTGACGGCACAACAGAACGGGTCGTCCACAGGAATCACGTTGTCTCGCAGCGCACCGAGTACGCCAAAGGCCATGGCGATGCGATGATCGCCATGCGTGATGGCCGTACCGAGTAGGCGCTTCTTCGTGCCGCGAATGACGAAGCCGTCTGGGAGCTCTTCAGCGTCCACGTTGAGTGCTTGGAGATTCTGCACCACTGTCTTGATGCGATCGCTCTCCTTCACGCGCAGCTCGGCGGCTCCCGTTACACGCGTTTCACCTTCAGCGCGCGCGGCCACGCACGCGAGCAGCGGCAGCTCGTCGATCAAGCTCGGCACTTCTTCGGGCGTGATGGTGATGCCGCGCAACTCGCCAGCACCGCACACGAGCGTTGCGACAGGTTCACCGCCCTGCACTGCTTCATCGGCGAAGGTGATGCTCGCACCCATGCGACGCAGCGCTTTAAACGCACCGAGCCGTCCAGGATTGATACCCACGTTCTCGATGCGCACGCTGCCGCTCGCGATGCCGCCCATCGCGGCGAGCCCTGCGATAAATGCCGCGGATGAAGGATCGCCCGGCACGTCCACGTCGCAGGCTTGGAGACGCGCGCGCGGATTGAGCGACACCACGTTGCCTTCAGTGCGCACATCAACGCCGCGCGCCTGCAGCATTCGCTCAGTGTGATCGCGCGTGGCGGCAGGCTCGTGAATCTCCACGGGCACGTCACCGACAAGACCCGCGAGAAGAATCGCGCTCTTTACCTGCGCGCTCGCGACGTCCGGATACCACGTGATGCCGCGGAGTGCACCGCCCTCGCATTGCAACGGCAAGCCGCCGTGCTCAGGCAGCGTGATGCTCGCGCCCATCGCGCGCAGCGGCGCGGCGACGCGCTGCATGGGGCGACGGCTCAAGCTCTCGTCGCCAGAGAGCGTCGCTTTGATGTTCGCGCCTGCGATCACACCAGCCATGAGTCTTGCAGTGGTGCCGGAATTTCCGCAGTCGAGCGCGACGCTTGGTGCTTTGAGTCCGCGCAGGCCAACGCCTTCAATCACAATCTCTGCGTTAGTGAGATCAGGAATCGTCACACCAAGAGCGCGCAGCACATTCGCTGTGGAGTGCACGTCAGCGCTCTGCAGAATACCGCGCACGCGCGATGAGCCGCGGCCGAGCGCGGCGAGCATCAATGCGCGATGCGAGATGGACTTGTCGCCCGGTACGCGCACTACCGGAGCCAGCTCTCCAATGCGGTGGCGAGGTCGGTCTTCTCGTCGCGGTACTTCACGATGACGGGCGTTTGCAACGAGATGCCCTGCTTCTCGGCGAAGCCACCCTTCACTGCGCGTGCGCCAGGTACAACAACAGCGCCGGCAGGAATCTCCAGCGGCGCGTCTGCGTTACCGCGATACACAGTCTCCTTCACGAGATCAAACACCGGCGTGCCGCGCGTGAGCACGACACCGGCGGCGAGCACTGCCTTCTCGCGCACGACCGTGCCTTCGTACACGCCGCAGTTGCCGCCGACGATCACGTCGTCTTCGATGATGACGGGCGATGCGTTCACGGGCTCGAGCACCCCTCCGATTTGCGCCGCCGCACTCAAGTGCACGCGCGCGCCGATCTGCGCGCAGGAGCCAACGAGCGCGTGCGAATCAATCATCGTGCCCGCGCCGACGTAGCTGCCGACGTTCACGTACATCGGCGGCATACACACCACACCAGGCGCGAGATACGCGCCGCGGCGAATCGTCGAGCCACCGGGCACCACGCGCACGTTGTGCGCAAGGGTCAATGGCCGCGTGGGATACGTGTGCTTGTCGAAAAACCGAAACGGCGAATCCTTATCGCCCATCTCGACAATCTTGCCCGCGCGAAATCCCAGCAGGATGCCGCGCTTCACCCACGGCACTGCGTGCCACGCGCCTTTGTCGTCCTTCATCGCGGAGCGAACTTCCCCCGCTTCGAGCGATTCGAGCAGCGCGAGCACAACGGCCTCAGTCTCGATAGGCAGCTTGTCGGCGGCCATCGGGAACAAGCGCTCGATCTCATTCTCCAACTGCAGAGCGGTCAACTTCACAGCGACACTCCCGCAATGCGCAGCGCCGCAGACATGCGCGCCTCGTGCTTGGCATCAAGCGGGACGAGCGGGAGGCGTAGCACGTTCTTCATCTTGCCCATCATTGCGAGCGCAGCCTTCATCGGAATCGGATTGCTCTCGATGAATGCAGCGTCCACAAGGGGCGCGAGCCGGTGATGAATCACGCTCGCCGTCTTGAGATCACTCTTGGCCAGCGCGTCGGTGAGCTGCGCGCAGAGCTTTGGCACCGCGTTGGAAATCACGGAGATCACACCGTCGCCGCCCGCGGCCATCACGGCGAGCGTAAGACCGTCATCGCCACTGAGTACCCCGAAGCCTTCGGGCCGTCCGCGCAGAATCGCGTCAATCTGCCCCGTGTTGCCGCTCGCTTCCTTCACCGCGCAAATGTTGGCGTGTTCCGCGAGTTCAAGCGTGGTTTCCGCCGTCATGTTACTCGCCGTGCGCCCCGGCACGTTGTACAACACCACGGGCAACGGCGAAGCGTCGGCGACAGCCTTGAAGTGCGCGACGATGCCGCGCTGCGGCGGCTTGTTGTACATGGGCGACACGTGCAGGAGATGCGTGGCGCCTGCATTGCCGAGCACCTTGGAGGCTTCAATCGCCGCAGCAGTGTCATTGGAGCCAGCGCCCGCAATCACCGGCACGCGCCCATTGGCCGCATCGGCCACAATACGCACCACCCGCGTGCGCTCAGCGAGAGAAAGCGTGACGGCCTCGCCCGTAGAACCCACCGGCACGAGACCGTGAATGCCTTCGGCAATCTGCCATTCCACGAGGGCCGTGAGCGCCGCTTCATCAACAGTGCCGTTGGCATTGAACGGCGTCACGAGCGCCGTGATGGCGCCACGAAGTGGAGCAGTCATCAGGTCACATCTCCAAAGAGATCGTCGAGCGTAAACACGCCGCGCTTCCCCACGAGCCACTTGGCCGCGGTGAGCGCACCAGAAGCAAACACGCGGCGATCGCGCGCCTCGTGCACCAGTCGCACTTGTTCAAACGCCGAATCGAAAATCATCTCGTGCGTGCCGGGAACCTCGCCGATGCGCACACTCTCAATGGGCACTGCGTGTCCGCCCGCCGCCTCGGCGATCTCGGCGAGCATCTTGGCCGTGCCGCTTGGCGCGTCGAGCTTCTTGGTGTGATGTGTCTCCACCATATGCGCCGTGAACCCGGCTTTCGGATTTGCCAAACGCTTCGCCGCCTCAGCTACGATGCGCGAGAACAAGTGCACGCCGAGTGCGAAGTTGGGTGCCCACAACAGCGCGCCGCTCGTGAACTTCACTTCGCGTGCTAGCTCCACGCGCTGCGCATCCCAGCCAGTCGTGCCGCTCACCACGGGCACGCCGAGCGTCACGCAGTCGCGCACGAGCTTTGCTGCGGCAGACGGTTCAGTGAACTCAATGACAACTTCAGCTCCGTTGAGCGCCTCGCGCGTCACGCCCTTGGCCGTGTGCGCTTTGTCGAGATGCGCAACGAGCTCAAACCCCGCGCTCGGCGCGAGCGATGCGAGCAGTTGCCCCATCTTCCCCGCACCGAGAATCGCGAGGCGCGTCACGAAACAGTTCCGTTGAAGAACGCCGCGTGCAGACGACGCATCGCCTCGTGCACTTGGTCGCCGTCAACAATGAGCGTGAGGTTAATGCCCGTGGCGCTCAGCGACACCATGTGCAGCCGCAGATCGCCGAGCGATGCGAGTGCCGCGGCCATGGTTGCTGTGTGCTCGCCGAGTCCGGCGCCAACAAGGGCAACGATACCGCGCTGGCGTTCAACGGCGACGTCGCCGAAGGCGCTCAGCTGCGCGACAACTGCGTCGAGATGCTGATCATCGTCGAGTGTGACGCTCACGCTCACTTCGCTCGTCGCCACGACGTCCACCGACGTGCGATTGCGTTCGAACACTTCGAAGATCTTTCGGAGTGCACCCGGCGCGGCCAGCATGCGCGGCGAGCGAATCTTCACCACGACGATGCGCGTCTTGCCCGCGATGGCGCGCACCGGCGTACGCGGCGCATCGAACGTGATGCGCGTGCCCGTGCCCTTGGGATTGCGCGAGTTGAACACGAACACAGGAATCCCGCGCTTCACCGCCGGCGAGATCGTGCTCGGATGCAACACCTTCGCGCCGAAGTTGGCCAGCTCGGCGGCTTCGTCAAACCGAATGTGTTCGATGAGCTTGGCGTTGGACACGACGCGCGGATCTGCGGTGAGCATTCCGTCCACGTCCGTCCAGATCTCGATGGCCTCGGCTTCCATCGCCGCGCCAAACAGTGAGGCCGAATAGTCGGAGCCACCGCGGCCAATCGTCGTGGTCACACCAGCGCGCGTGGCGCCAATGAATCCGCCGAGTACGGGCACTTTGCCCTCGCGCAGCAATGGCGCGAGCACCGAGCGGCACGCGATGGCAATATCGTCCGTGAGCGGTTCAGCGCGACCGAAGTCATCGCCGGTCATCATCACGCGACGGGCGTCAACGAAAACGGCCGGCAATCCAGCGCGCTGCATCGCGGCCGCAACGATTGGCGCGGACAAGCGTTCGCCAAGCGCGGCAACCGTGTCCTGCGAGCGCGGCGTGAGATGCCCGAGCACGCTCAACGCCTCGGCGAGATGCGCGAGTTCGTCGAACATCGCACTCGTCTCAGCGGCGATCTCATCGTGGGTCGCGTGCGCGCCGAGCAACTCATCGACGGCTGCTTGGTGGCGTGTGCGCAGCTCTTCGACGATCGCGAGCGCGACGATGAGTTCTCCCTTCGACGCCTGCTCGGCAATCTCCAACAAACGGTTCGTCGTGCCCGCGAGCGCAGACACAACCACCACGGGCTCGCGATCCAACTTGCTGCGCACGATGCCTACCGTGCGCGCAATCGCCTCGGAATCGCCGACGGAGGTGCCGCCAAACTTGCAAACGATCATCGACGCGCCGGCGGGCTCCAGCCCAGCCGTCCCGTAGTCGCGAGAACTTCTGCGTTGAGCACTGCACAGCCCGCAGCGCCGCGAATCGTGTTGTGTCCCATCGCGACCATGCGGAGATGGAAGATTGGATCTTCGCGCACGCGGCCCACAGTGACCGTCATACCGTTACCTGCCATCACGTCGCGACGCGGCTGCGGACGTGAGGGATCATCCGTCACGACGAGCGCGTGCTCGGGCGCGCTCGGCAATCCGCGCACGCCGGGCTCTCCCTGCCACGCGCGCATCACCGCGATGGCTTCGGAGACCGTGGGCTTGTTGCGGAACTTGGCGGACATCACGACGGTGTGACCGTGTTCGACGGGCACACGATTCGCGTGCGCGCTCACGACGAACGGCGCGAGGGCGATGTGCGAGCCCTCGACGGTGCCGAGCATCTTCTGCAGTTCTGTCTCGAGCTTTGGCTCTTCGTCGCCGATGTACGGAATCACGTTGCCGAGAATATCGAGCGACGGCACGCCAGGATATCCCGCGCCGCTCACGGCCTGCATCGTCATCATCACCAACTCGGTGAGACCAAAGCATTCGTGCAGCGGCGCCAATGCCATCGCCGCGACGGTGGCCGCGCAGTTGGCATTCGTCACGACACCACCGCTCCAGCCCTTTGCCTTCTGCGCGTCGAGCAGCGCGAGATGACTCGCGTTGACTTCAGGAATGACGAGCGGAACGTCCGGCGACATCCGGAACGTCTTCGTGTTGCTGAGTACGTAGCGGCCGGCCTTCGCGAAGGCGGGCTCGACTTCTGCAGCGGCGACGGAGTCCATCGCGGAGAAGACCACCGTCGACTTCACGGCCTGCGCGTCGCAGGTGGTGACGATCAAGTCTTTGACCGCACTCGGCATCTCGCCTTCAATCCACTTCGTCGCGTCTTCGTAGCGCTTGCCTGCCGAGCGATCAGAGGCCGCGACTTCGGCAAGCCGAAACCACGGATGATTGGCCAGCAAGCGCACGAACGTCTGTCCTACGGCGCCAGTGGCGCCGAGGACCGCGACGGGGAGCCTGTTGTCAGACATAGGACGGAAGACTTAGGGCGGGAGACTTCAGACGGAAGACTTAAGACGGAACGTACAGGCGAAATGCGAACTAACTGAGCAGATGATTAATCAACTGCGTGTAGGAATCCACGCTGGCGCGCAGTTCGGATTCCTCAATGAACTCATCAGTCGTGTGTGCGACGTGGATCGAGCCGGGACCAAACAACAGCGGCTTGCCCCAATTGCCCAGCAACGGAATGTCGCTTGTGT
>JAYUWY010000325.1:0-6388 GCA_043753285.1 Gemmatimonas sp.
CGTCCGTTGTCCTCGACCGAGATCGAGTTGTCGGGATGAATGATGACCTGAACTGAATCGCAGTAACCGGCGAGCGCTTCGTCGATGGAATTGTCGACCACCTCGTATACGAGGTGATGCAAACCGCGATGCGACGTGGAGCCGATGTACATACCAGGGCGCTTACGAACCGCTTCCAGCCCCTTGAGTACCTGAATGCCTGAGGAGTCGTACGTGGAGTCGTCGACGTCGTTCGTCTTGGCCATATGGCGGCGAAATGGGGGCGTGGGAAGCGCGCGAAGAAATGCCGAAAGCGGCATCGCGTGAGCGACCCTCAAAACTAACGCTGTGCAGAGGGGAATGCAACGTTTTTCATAGGCGGCAAACGCCTATGCAGCAACGCTTTAGCGGAGCAGTTCCCAGCGAATTCGACGGACCGTTTCCGTGCCCGACGCGGAGTTGAGTTTGGCCACCAAATTCCGCTCCATCAACGAGAGCTCCTGCATCCATCCGTGCGACTTCACACCCACCACCATGGTGCCGTCTTCGGTGATGATGCGCGGCTCTGTGACGCCTGCGATTTGTGGTCCCACGACGCGCGGCCAGAACGTCAGAACCTGCACGCGCTTCACATCATCATCGAGTCCGCGTGCCTTCAGCGTCTCTGCCAACATCTCGGCGATTGGACGAAACGCATTACGGCCGCTGCGATAGCTATCGCTCATCGTGCCCCCGCTTTTGCGAACACGCCCGCTTGCACGGTCCAGCGTTCCAAGCGCGTGAATCGCGCGGGGATTTCGTCTTCACGCGGAACACACAGCACACACTGACCCACACCTTGTTCTTCGAGCAGCCCAAGAATGCGGCTCGTGCGACGACGATCCAACTCGGCGAACGGATCGTCGAGCAAGAGTGCGGGAATCACGCCAGTGGCTTCGCGATGCGTGGCGCTTTCGAGCATTCGCAGTACAATCGCGGCCGTGCGCTGTTGTCCTGCAGAACCCACTTGGCGCAAATCGTGATCGCCGAGTAGGAGCACGAGGTCGTCGCGATGCGGGCCGCTTTGCGTGAGGCCGCGGCGAATATCGTGATCGCGCTGGCGTTCGAGTTGTGCGGCGAGTTCGGCGCGCGCGTCGTCTGCGTTCACTGCGCTGCCTTCGTAAGTCAGCGCTGCAGGTTGCGCTTCACCAATCGCGTGACACAGCGCAGTGAAGTTCGCTGCGTGCGCAGCAGCCCACGCGCGTCGCTCGCGAACGAGCACAGCGCCGTGCTCGGCGAGTGCGGGCTCCCAGGCTGCCACAGACGCGTGACCACTGCGTCCACTGCCGCGCTTCGTGACATCACGCAGTGCCGCGTTGCGACGCACGAGTGCCGCACGATAGCGACGCAACGCGTTCAAGTACGACTGTGATGTGAGTGCGAGTGTGATGTCGAGATACCGTCGCCGTTCTGCAGGAGAGCCCGCGATCAAATCCACATCGCGCGGCGAGAACGACACGCTGGGCAATGTGTCGAGTGCCTCTGTGATCTTCTCGGGCTCGGCGCCGTCGAGCGTGACCTTCTTGCGTCCGCTGCGATCTACACCAGCCGTCGCGCGCTCAGCGCGCACATTGCTCAGCGTCGCGCCGAGATGAAACGCTGGCGCACCAAAGCGAATGAGATCGCGATCACGCGCACCGCGCATTGAGCGCAACAAACGAAAGTACGCGATGGCTTCTACCGCGTTCGTCTTGCCCTGACCATTCTCACCGACAAACGCCACGCCCTCGGGCGGCAGCGTGAGTTCCGCGTGCTCGATATTCCGAAAGTCGCGCACGATGAGTGCGTCGAGACGCGCCGCGATGGCACTCATAGCCGGTGTCGAGCTTTCGCTCAGGCGCCCTTGAAGCTGGGTGCGCGCTTCTCGAGGAACGCCGTCGTGCCCTCGCGCATGTCTTCGCTGCGACCCAACTCGCCGAAGTGCTTGCTCTCCAGCGCGAGCGCGTCGTCGAGCGGCATCACTTCGCCGGCTGACACGACTTCAATCGCGTGCTTGAGCGCGAGCGGACCGTTGGCCATCATCTCCTTGGCCATCGAGCGCGCCACGTTCATCAATGCTTCGGCCGGATACACTGCGTTCACCAGGCCGTAGCTCGCGGCGGTGGCGGCATCAATCATCCCGCCGGTGAGAATCATCTGCATCGCACGGCCCTTACCGATGAGTCGCGGCAGGCGCTGCGTGCCACCGTAGCCTGGGATCAGACCGAGCTTGGCTTCGGGCAGACCGAACTTCGCCGTCTCGCTCGCAATGCGCACGTGACACGCGAGGGCGAGCTCGAGTCCGCCGCCCAACGCGAAACCATTCACCGCCGCAATCACGGGCTTGTTCAAACGCTCAATGCTCGTGAAGACCCGCGAGCCGATATACGACAGCGCCTCGAGGCCTGCGGGTGCCGTGGCACCCGCAGCAATCTCTGCGATGTCAGCGCCGGCAACAAACGCGCGCCCTGCACCCGTGAGAATCACCGCGCGCACTTGGTCGCGCGTGGCCAATTCTGCGAACGCTCTTCCCAGCTCAGAGATAACCGTCGCGTTCAGTGCGTTGAGCTTGTCGGGACGGTTCACCGTGACGATCGCGAGCTGGTCCGCGATCTCGAGCGTCAGAAATGTGAATGGCGTGGTCATAGGTACAATCTATACATTCGGATGTGCTCTCACCTGCCTTCCGGACCGTTGAGTGGGCGCCCTCGGGGGCGCTCCGAATCATTGACCAGCGCCGCCTGCCCGCCGAGTGCGTGACGCGCGACCTGGCCAGTGTGGAGGATGTGGCGGACGCGATTCGCACGCTGGCCGTGCGTGGTGCGCCGGCGATTGGCGTGGCTGCGGCGATGGGTCTCGCGGCGGCGTCTGCAGCGGAGCTCGCGCGTGGCGAGTGGGCCGACCCCGCCAGCGCGCGCCTCTTCATAGAAGCGGGCGCCGCCACGTTGCGAGGCACGCGTCCCACGGCAGTGAACTTGATGTGGGCGCTCGACCGCATGCTCGCGACACTCGCGCGCACCAGCGGCTCCTCCGGCGAGCTTGTCACGGCACTGCGCGCCGAAGCCGAATCCATTCGCGCCGAGGACGAAGCGATGTGCGACGCGCTCGGCGCGCACGGCCGCACGCTGTTGAAGGATGGCATGCGCGTGCTCACGCACTGCAACGCCGGCGCGCTCGCGACGGCGGGCATTGGCACGGCGTTGGCGCCTGTGTATGTCGCCAAGCGCCAAGGACTATCTATTGAAGTGTTCGCCAACGAAACGCGGCCGCTGCTCCAGGGCGCACGACTCACAGCGTGGGAGCTTGCGCAGGCCGGCGTGCCGGTCACGATTCTCACGGACGGAATGGCGGCGAGCCTCATGGCCGCGGGTTCAATTGATATCGTGCTCGTTGGCGCAGACCGCATTGCTGCCAACGGAGATGTCGCTAACAAGATCGGCACGTACGCGCTTGCCGTGCTCGCCAAGCATCATCGCATTCCATTCATCGTTGTCGCGCCGTCGAGCACCATTGATGCGCAGTTGGCCAACGGGAACGAGATTCCCATCGAACAGCGCGATGCATCCGAAGTGACGCACGTGGCTGGTGTGCGCGTGGCCGCCGAAGGCGCGCGCGTGATAAACCCAGCATTCGATGTGACACCGGCCGCACTCATTTCGCATTTGGTGACCGAAGCGGGCGTACTGTGCGCGCCGTATCACTTTGGTCCCGCACCCATCGTTCTTCCTCCGGCCTGAGAGTTCACGTGCGCCACGTTCTCGCACTCGATGAAGGCACGACGGGCACCACCGCGTTGGTGATGGCCGAAGACGGCCGCGTGGTGGGTAGAGGGTATCGCGAAATCACGCAGTATTTTCCGCAGCCTGGTTGGGTGGAGCACGACGCCGAGGAGATTTTCGCGCGCGTGCTCGAGGCTGCGCGCGAAGCCATCGCGATGGCGAATGTTGTGCCCGACGCCGTAGGCATCACCAATCAGCGCGAGACAGTTGTGTTGTGGGACCGCGCCACGGGTCGCCCGCTTGATCGCGCGATCGTCTGGCAGGATCGTCGTACAGCGCGCCGCTGTCAGGCGCTGCGCGAAGCGGGCCAAGCACCAGCGATTTACGCGGCGACTGGTCTCGTGACGGATCCGTACTTCAGCGCCACCAAACTCGAATGGTTGCTGAAGGAGAAGGCGCGCGGCATCGCGCCGGAGACGCTCGCGGCCGGCACGATGGACACGTGGCTCATCTGGAAGCTCACGAACGGTGCAGTGCATGCAACGGATCCCACCAACGCGTCGCGCACGATGTTGTACGACATCGGCGCTAAGCAGTGGAGCGAACAACTCTGCGCGTTGTTTGGCGTGCCACGTGAGTTGCTGGCCGAGGTGCGTCCGTCGTCCGGTGAGTTTGGTGTGACGGCGAAGGAACACTTCGGCGTGTCGCTTCCGATTCTCGGCGTCGCGGGCGACCAACAGTCCGCGTTGTTCGGACAAGGCTGTTGGTCGAAGGGCCAAAGCAAGAACACGTACGGCACTGGCGCGTTCTTGTTGTTTCATACGGGCAACACGCGACCGCCAGGCGGGCAGGGCATGCTCACCACGCTCGCGTGTGACGCTGAGGGCAAGCCAGCGTACGCGTTGGAGGCGAGCATCTTCGTCGCGGGCGCGGCGGTGCAATGGCTGCGCGACGGACTTGGACTCGTCGCACGCGCGAGCGAGACCGAAGCGATGGCGCGTTCACTCGAGAAGAACGACGGCGTGTACTTCGTGCCCGCACTCACGGGACTCGGTGCGCCGCATTGGGAGCCCGAAGCGCGCGGCACGATTGTTGGACTCACGCGCGGCACGTCCAAAGAACATCTCGTGCGCGCCGCGCTCGAAGCGATGGCGTACGGCACGGCGGATGTGCTCGAAGCAATGCGCGGCGCGAGTGGAGCACCACTCGATGTGCTGCGCGTGGACGGCGGCGCTGCGCAGAATGATTGGCTGATGCAATTCCAAAGCGACGTGCTTGGCGTGCCCGTCGAGCGACCGGATCTTGTTGAGACCACCGCGCTCGGCGCAGCGGGACTCGCGGGGATCGCCGCTGGCGTGTGGCCTAACGCGAAAGCATTCCACGCGTCGCGCACCTTTGCGCGCTTTGAACCCGCGCCAGGGATGAACCTCGCGAAGTCTGGGCTCGGCGGTTGGCGGCGCGCCACGCGCGCGGCAGTGAGTTGGGCCCGCGACCGCGAGGATGGATGAAATTCACGCTCATCTTCGTCTTGGGATCATTCCAGTTTGGTTCAGCGCCGGAACAAGCGCCGCGTGATCCGTGGTTTGGTAAAGACAAGCTGTACCACTTCGTGGGCTCGGCGGTGATTCAAAGTGCCGGGCACACCTTGGGGCGCGCGGCGGGGCTGGATTATCGCGAGGCGGCGTGGACGGCGGCAGGCATCACGCTTACGGTTGGCGTGGCGAAGGAAGTTCACGATCGCGCAGACGGGAGATATTTCTCGTGGCGCGACTTGACGGCGGATGCGGCAGGCGGCGCGACGGGTGCGGTGGTCGTTAGACAACTGAGGAAATAGCACGAATGCGATACGCGATGCTGTTACTAGCCATCACGTCAACTGTTGCATCTGCTCAACTTGAAGTTGTCGTGTCCGACTCAACGGGTCGTGGCCTTGGCGGCGCGCGCGTGGAGTTGTGGAGCGGCGCGAAGCTCGTGACTGTTCGCCCAACGAACCTTGATGGCCTCGCCGCGTTCACCGCGCAGGAAACTCCGAACGCCACCGATGTACTAGTGCGCAGTATCGGATACTCGCCGCGTCGCGTGTCGCTGATTGACGCAGGTGCGCGGCTCGCTGTGCAGCTTGAGCGGCTCGCGCAGTCGCTGCCAACCGTAACGATTGCTTCCGTGGCGCAGACCTGTCCGCAAAATGACGATCTCGAGGCGCGCGCGCTCTGGCTCCGCGTAGCAGTGCGCTATCGCGAGCCTGCACTTGAAGGCCGAGTCACGACGCTCGATCAGCGGCAGGGCACGGTGGACGCGCGCGAAGTGGGGTACTTCTATGACAGTGAGTTGCGGACAGGTTCTCGCACGTACACGCCGGCAGGCGTACGAGGAGCGCACGAGCAAGTGGCACGAAGCGGATATGCGCATGAGCTCCGCGAATCGCACACGTACGATTTGTTTGGCGGCTGGCAGTATCCGCCGGTCGAAGCTGAACTCGCTGGCCATTTCGCCACGCAGGTGTTTGCTGATGCGCACACGATTGGCGTGGCATCGCGAAGCGCGTCCGTGACGACGCTGCGCTTTTGCGCGCGGGATCGGCGGCGCAGCGGACTCGATGGAACGCTGCAGGTTTCTGAACGCGATGGTTTCGTGGAAGCGCGTTGGCGCTTTTGGAATCCGAGCGATGGCGC
>JAYUWY010000326.1:0-1557 GCA_043753285.1 Gemmatimonas sp.
TACCCGGTCGTGCTCGCTCGCCGCGCGCCCTCGGCAACCACGAACGCGAACGAGCGTCAACGCTGCGGGCGGCCGGGCGGGTTGTCGGACTTGAAGACGTCGCGGTTGATCTGGATGAACTGCTGCATGTTCGCCGGCACGTCTTCCTCGGGAAAGATCGCGGTCACCGGGCACTCCGGCTCGCAGGCGCCGCAATCGATGCACTCGTCCGGCTGAATGAACAGCTGGTCCGGGCCCTCGTAAATGCAATCCACCGGGCACACGTCCACGCAGGACTTGTCCTTCACGTTGATGCAGGCTTCGGTGATCACATACGGCATGCGGGGCGTTCCTCTAATTGAAAGTGCGGCTGGTGCGACTCAGTGAAAGATAACAACTTCCATCCACTGTGCGCATCTCCCTAAATGACCGGCCCGTGGATGTTGTTCCCGCCGGCGACGCCACGCTGCTCGACCTGCTCCGCGACGAGCTGAATCTCACGGGCACCAAGCGCGTCTGTGACCGCGGGGCCTGTGGCGCCTGCACCGTGCTCGTGGACGGGCGCGCCGTGTATTCCTGCCTCACGCTCGCCCACGGCTGCGATGGTGCTACCCTGCGCACTATCGAAGGACTCGGCGCCCCCGACAATCCGCATCCGCTGCAGCGCGCCTTTGCCATTGAAGACGCGGCCCAGTGTGGGTTCTGCACGCCAGGCCAACTGATGGCCGCGGCCGCTTTGCTCGCAACGAACGCTGATCCAAGTGACGAACAGATTGTCGCCGCGATGAGCGGCAACCTCTGTCGCTGCGGCACGTATCCCAAGATTGTGCGCGCCGTGCGTCGTGCGGCTGCAATGATGCGTGAGACGTCCAATGGCTGAGCAGAAGAAGCGCTTCGTCACCACGACTGTCGAAGTCGAAGGACGCACGGAACAACGCGTCGTCGAGATGCCTGCGTTTGATCTCGCGCCGTGGGATGCAAACGCAGAACTCACGCACGTTGGCGCGCGCGCCATACGCGTTGATGCTGCAGTGAAAGCCACGGGACGGCCTGGCTACACGACTGATTTGCGTCGGCCCAACCAAGCGTACGCTGCCATCTTGCGCGCACGCATTGCTCGCGGCAAAGTCACGAGCATCGATGTTGAGGCCGCGCGTGCAGTGCCCGGCGTACTCGACATTCTGCTGCACGCCGATGCGCCATCTAAGACGCGATTGTTTCTTCCGGAGATCACCTACTACGGACAACCCGTCGCCGCAGTCTGCGCTGTTTCACAAGAAATTGCCGAGCGCGCTGCACGATTGATCAAGGTGCACGTCGAGAAGGGACGCCACGCCGTGACCGTCGCGCAGGCCATCGCACCCGACGCGCAGCCCGTGCGCCCTGGCTTGCCCAACAACTTGCTCTTCAAAGCACCGCGCGAGAACGCGCGTGGCGATGTCACTGCAGGATTCGCCCACGCCGACGTCATCGTTGAGCGCGAAGTGCGTACACCATGCGCGTTGCACTCCGCACTTGAGCCACATAGCGCCGTCTGCGAATGGGACGGCGATGCCATCACCGTGTGGGAGAGCACGC
>JAYUWY010000327.1:0-15570 GCA_043753285.1 Gemmatimonas sp.
GCAGTCCACGCGCGATGTGAACTACATCATTCCACGCTTTGTGCTCGACCATCTGCCGCTCGGACTCGCTGGCCTGTTCTTGGCGGCCGTGCTCGCCGCCGCAATGTCGAGCATCGCCGCTGAGCTCAACTCCCTCGCGACGGCAACCACGGTGGACTTCTACCAGCGCTGGGTGAATCCCAACGCTGGTGACGCGCAGGCTCTTAAGATCGGCAAGCTCACGACGATGCTCTGGGGCCTCTTCGCCTGCGCTGTCGCACTCAAAGCCGCAACGCTCGGCTCCCTCATCGAAGTCGTGAATCGCTTTGGATCGTTCTTCTATGGTTCTATCCTTGGCGTGTTCTTCCTGGCGATGATTCCGCGCGCGCGCGGCATCGGCGCATTCATTGGGATGCTTGCCGGAATGGGCGCCGTGGGCGCAGTAGCGATTAAGGCACCGCAGATCAGCTTCCTGTGGCACAACGTGATTGGTGTCGTGGTTGTCGTCGCGGTCGGGCTCACGATTAGCCTCTTCGAAAAGCCGAAGGCGACTGCCGTCGTGTGAGAGTGAATGCAGCGCGGAAGGCATACGCCGTGCATCCGCTGCATTCATATGCGTTGGCCCTCCCGGATACCCCGCGGCGTGTAGCATCCGGGCATGACACAAGTGCGAATCATTGGCGTGCCGATGGACCTCGGCGCCTCACGCCGCGGCGTGGATATGGGTCCGTCCGCCGTGCGCTATACGGATTTGCGTGACCGGCTCGAGAAACTCGGACACGATGTCGACGACATTGGCAATGTGCTTGTGCCGCTGCGCGAAGATGCAGCGCGTGGGGCACAGCGCGGCGCGCGATACCTCGGCGCCATCACCGACGTGTGCACAGAAGTCGCAACGCGCACGCGCGAAGCGCTCGCGCTCGGGCGCATGCCAATCGTGCTCGGCGGCGATCACGCACTCGCGGCTGGCTCCATTGCCGGCGCCGCGGGGTTCTTGCGCGAGAAAGGACAGCGTCTTGGCGCCCTGTGGATTGATGCACACGGCGATCTCAACACACCGGGCACTTCCAAGAGTGGCAACGTGCACGGCATGCCCTTGGCGGCGCTGCTCGGATTCGGCGACAAAGCGATGACCGAGATCAGCGGCGCGTCGCCGGCGATTCGCACGACGGACATCGCGCTCGTGGGACTGCGCGATCTCGACACCGCCGAGCGTGCACACATCAAGAAGTGGAAGCTCTCGGCGTTCACGATGCGTGCGCTCGATGAACGCGGCGTGCGCAATGTGTTGGAAGAAGCCATCGCCGTCGCGACGCGTGACACCGGCGGGCTGTGGGTGTCGTTTGACGTGGACGTGATTGATCCTGCCGAGGCACCGGGTGCAGGCACCGCGGTGCCTGGCGGCATGACGTATCGCGAAGCGCATCTCGCCATGGAGATGATCGCCGACACCGGCAAGCTTGTCGGGTTGGACCTGGTAGAAGTGAATCCCGTGCTCGACGAGCGGAATCGTACGGCAGAGATTGCCTGCGAGTTGATCTGTTCAGCGCTTGGCAAACGCATCCTCTGAGCATCCGATGACGACGACCTACACAGCTCCTAATTTCACGAAGGCCACACTGGCCGCCGCACCCGCTGCTCGCACCGCAGTGGTGGAGCGCGACGGCGTGCTGCCCGATGGATTCTTTGCAACCACGAACCTGCCGACGTATGTGAAGAACGCCGACGGCTCATGGGTACTCCCGCGCGAGCCGCGCATGGACGGTGTGCTGGTGCGTGGTGAGAAGAACACATGGTGGGTGCGCGAAGGTCGTCGCGTGAAGAAGGGTGACGACGTGGTTGTCGGAATTGCCGAAGACGGGCGTGAAGGCGTGCTCGTGCACGCGCGCGGGTTCACCGTGGGCTCAGATACCGACGGCGACTTTCATTTCATGAGCAGCACCGTGAGTCGCGAGAAGCCCATCGATTACACGCACATCGCCAAGATGCTCGTGGAAGAGAAGCGTCGCGGCGGCTACGTGTTGTGGGTGACGGGCCCGGCGCTCGTGCATTCGCGCGCACGCGACAACCTCGTGTGGTTCATTCGCAACGGCTACGTGCAGGCGCTGCTCGCGGGCAATGCGGTGGCAGTGCACGACATCGAAGCGGCTACCGTGGGCACCACGCTTGGCATGACCAGCGACGGTGAGCCCACGGCAGGCGGTCATTCTGCGCACATGCGTGCCATCAATGCCGTGCGTCGCGCGGGGAGCATTGACGCAGCCGTGAAGCAAAACATCATTGGCGAGGGCATCATGCACGCCTGCGTGGTGGAGGGCGTGCCGTACGTGCTCGGCGGCTCCATTCGCGATGACGGTCCGTTACCTGGTGTGTTCACCGACGCCGTGATGGCGCAGGATGCCACTCGCGCACACACCATTAAGGCGACCATGGCCGTGATGATTGCCACTGCGCTGCACTCGATTGCGGTGGGCAACATGCTGCCGGCGTACTACGAGGATTCGCAGCGTGGGATGCAGGAGTTGCCGACGATTTGCGTGGATGCCAGCGAGTTCTTGGTCAGCAAGCTCAAGGATCGTGGCACGCATCAGGCCGTGGGCGTGGTGACCAACGCACAGGACTTCATGAGCATCCTGCGGGCGGCGGTGGAGCGCGAAGTCAGCGAGTAGCCTCTAGCGCGCAGTTGTGCGTTCCACCAATCTCAAGATGTGTAGGAACTCACAATCAGTCCGGAGTCGGTGTGTCGTTTACCCCCGAAGCGCAGGCCATTTGGGACCGCGTGCCGGAGGAGACTCGCGCCAAACTCCTCGACAGTGGGTTTTGCACGCGCTGCTTGGCCACGAAGCACTTCGATTTGGTACAGGGTGAGCTGCGCGACAAAGAACTGGCACTCATTGGCAAGTGTGGAACTTGCGGGGCGCGCGTTGTGCGCCTCATTCAACTCAACTGACGATGCGCTTACTCGCTCTGTTATTGTGTGTTGCATCAGTCGCTGGCGCACAGAACGCCCCGCGCTGGCAGGAGATCGGTAAAACGTCCACGGGGAACGTGGTGTTCGTGGATCCGCGCAGTGTGAAGGATTCCGCGGGAATGAAGGTCGCGGTGGTGCGCACCGTGTACACGGAAGCGGTTGCCACGCCCGCTGGTCCGATCACTGGCTCGCGGTCGCGTGCAGTGTTCAACTGCGCGGAGCAGAAAGTGGCGGTGCTTGAGAACATCATCTTTCATGATGAGCGCGCGAATCGCATTTATCGCCGCAGCGCGCCGCGCGTGCCGGGATACAGCGTAGCGCCCACCAGCTCATTCGCGCACGTCGCGATGCAGCACCTCTGTGCCGCGCGTCGCCCCTGAGCTACTGCGCCGCTGGCTTGTTGAGCGCAGGATGATTGTAGGCGTAGAGCAACGCGAGCATACCAAAGAGCACCAACGTACCCGGCGCCAACGTCGGCTGATCGCCCTTCGCCACGGCCGACCAGAAGTCAAACCCCGTGAGCAACGGCTCGGCTTCGCGCACATCAGCGATGTTGAGGTTCACGTGCAAGCCGATGCCGACGACGCCTGCGACCACGAGCATCAACCCACACACCTGCAACGCACGCACGCTCGTCGGTCCGCTTGAGGTCCAATGCCACACAATGGCGGCAAGTGTCAGCGAGCACAGCACCAATGGCGGCAGCTGATACCACTCCACGTAGTGCTCCAACAGCACGAGCTCGGCCAGGAGACCCACGCACCCAAACGCGAGCACCGCGAGGATGCCGCGGCGCACGAGTGGGAGGATGTCGGTGGTAGTCATTGGGGTCTCCGGGGTAGCACTGGTTGAACGTTACCCCTCGTGGCCCCAAGTTGAAAGCACCCTTGTGCCGGAGCACGATATGGCTCGCCCTGCAAAACTCGATGACATCGCGATCGCGACCAAGCTTCGCACTCTAGCTGGATGGACGCGCGCTGGCGATACGATCACGCGCACATTCACGTTTGCGGGATTCCCGCACGCCGTCGCTTTCGTCGAGCGAATCGTCGCGCCAGCCGAAGAGTTGAATCACCACCCGGATGTGGACGTGCGCTACAATCGCGTGATCATCACGCTCTCGACGCACGACCAAGGCGGACTCACCGACACTGACTTCAAGCTCGCCGCCCTCGTGGACGGCGCCGTGGCGAGCTAAGGCTGCGGCACTAGCTCAAACGCGCGGCCCTGCGCGTCGAGTCGTCGCAACTGCGCATCACCATTCACGGAGCGCACACGCACCGGTGTGGTGCCCGCGCCGAGTACGGCGTTGATGGAGTTGCGCATCGTGCCGCCTGATGTCGTGCCTGGGAAATCCGAGAGCAGCGTGCCCGTCGTCGTCGCGACGTCAATGGTCGCTGAGACTGTCGCCGGCAAGAAGGCAAAGGCATCGCCGTTGATCGTAGTCACGCGCACCGAGTCACTGCCCACGAGCGTGGTCATGCGTGCATCCACATCGCCGTTCACCGTCTCCGCGCGCACCGGGCCAACGCTCGTCACGACGGTGATGTCGCCGTTCACACCCTGCACGCGCACGGGTGCGCTCGAGGCAGAAACGACATCGCCGTCTATCAGTACCATGTCGAGTCTCACGCCCGCTGGCACAAGAACTTTGAAGTGCACTGCGGCCTGCGAACTGCCGCCGAGCCCAAGGCGCATGCGACCGCGACCGACGGACATGCCTGATCCATCGCTCTCACCGTTGTAGCCGTGCTCTTCGCAGCGTCCTTTGCCGAAGACTGCGCACACGAGCACGCCGGTGGCTGTTGTGTCGGCTTTGAACGACACGTCCGTGGGTAGCACGGAGTCTCCGCGCCACTTCATATCGGCCACCACGCGGAGCGTGTTGTCGGCGCTCGGTTCAATCGTGAGCGAGCCAGACATGTTGCGCAAAATCAGCGTCTGGCCGGCGCTCATTGGTGTGGCGTAGCTAAAGACCGCGTCGCGTGAGCGCTCAGGACCTTGGTCCTCGTGACGGTCACACGCGGTGAGCATCACGGCGGCGAGCAACAGCGCAGGGCGAAAACACATCGGCGGCTCCGAGAGGGGAGGTTACTCCCCAATCTACGGAGCCGCCGTGTGTGCGGTTTCCCGCAGGGCTAAGGTCTACTGGCGAACCAGTCGGATTCCGCCGTTCACCGTGCGGGCGCGCAGGCTCGGGCCACCAGTGCCCAACTTGGCGCGAATGCGGCGCGGGTTGATCTCGCCGGAGAACGTGATGGGGAAGTCGCTCGTGACGCGGCCGTTGACCGTGCTCAAGTCGATGTCCGCGTTGGAGTTCTGCGGCAGCACCAACTCAATACTCCCGTTCACCGTGGAGTAGTCGAGTCCATTGGACGAGATCTGTCCGCGGGCGCGAATCGAGCCGTTCACCGTGCGCGCCTCCACCGGGCCACCGCTCGACGACGCTTCGACGTCACCGTTGACGGTGTTGGCTTCCACGTTACCGCGCAGTTCCTTCACTTCCACGTTGCCGTTCACGGTGTTCACATCAACGTGGGCGTATGCCGGCACGGTGACCACGAACTCCACCGACACATCGTTGCGCTCGTTCCAGCTGTTGTTGCGGCCGCTGCTTTCAATGCCGTCTGCATCGCAGGTGTCGCGCTCGCGCCACATGGCGCAGACCAACACGTTGCCATTGGCCAGCGCACGCGCTTCGATGCGCACGTCCGCCGGATCGCCGCGCCGCCAGCGCTTCTCTGCGCGCACTTGCACCGCGTTGCCACTACCCACTTCGAATCGCACTTCACCATTCACATTGTGCAAGTGCACCGTGCGACCCTCGGCGAGCGTGCCGTTCCACGAGAACGCTTCGGTGTCCTGCGCGGCAACTGCCGTTGCGCTCAACGCCAACGGAATCAGCGCGGCTGCTACGTACTGACGAATCGTCTGCATGTGATTACTCCCGGTCGCTCGCCGCGCCAGCGCGACGAATGGTGATGTTGCCACTGAATGCTCCGGCCGTGACGCGCGCGCCACCGTTGCCGAGCGTGAAGTCCATCCGTCGCCCACGGCCCGTCGTCTGACCAGGCTGCATGGTGAGCGGAAAATCACTGGTGATACGGCCGCTAAACGTCTCGAGCTCCAGTGACGCACCGACATTCGCCGGCAACGTCAGCGTGATGCTGCCTGAGTGGGTGTTCAATCGGTACAAGCCCGTCGATGCCAACGTGCCTTCAAAGGAGATGGTGCCGCTCACGGCTTCGGCGCGCAGTCCCGTGAGCTGGCTGCGGCGCACGCGAATGGTGCCGCTCACCGTCTCCGCGTTCACGTCACCAATGGCTTCTTCGATGTCAATGTCCGCTGAGACAGCGTCGATACTGATGCGACCACGCAGATCGCGCAGATCGAGCGTGCCAGAAACGGTCTCAATCTCGACGCGCTCACGCGCACCGCGGACATCCACGCGACCGCTCACGGAATGCGCGACTACTTCGCCCTGCGTGGCGCGAATCTCAATGAGTCCGCTCACGCTGTTGGCGGTGACGCGCGTGCCGATCGGAACTTCGACTTCAATGAAGGCAGAGCTCTGGCGACGATCCACCGAACGCGTCTGCAAATGAATGCGCGCCTCGGTGCCCGAGATCTCAAAGCGTCCGCGTTCCATAGAAGCAACAAGCTTCACGTCGCGGCGGTCCGTGCCGACGACGCGAATCTCGCCGGAGACGACGCCGAGCTGTACGAGACCACCACGCGCGAGTGTCATCGTGGTGTCGATTCGTTCGCCCGAGTACTGCGCGGCGAGCGTCGCCGGCATCAGGCCAATAAGGAGAAGCAGTGTGCGTTGCATTGTCAGATTCCAGTCGGGATGCGTGCGGCATCCCGCAGGAGGGTGATCTTGCTGGTGTAAGCGCGAGTGTACTGTGCGCTCAGAAAGCGCGAGGCGGGGTCGGCGTCGAGCGCGGCGCGGCTCTCAGCGATCGCGGCATCAATCACTTTCAGATTGGCCTCGAGCACTTCGACAGTCCGCGGGTCGAGCTCACTACGCCGTTCTGTCACGATGGTCTGCAGCGCGGAGATCTCGCGCTCCATTTGCGTGACGCTCGCCGTGAAGGAAGCGAGGTGCAACTCGGCGGCTTCGGCTTGTTCCGGAGTCTCGTCAGCATCCGGAGTCAGGGCCGTCGCGACTGTTGGCAATGCGTCCATTGCCGGTGCGGTCGCGAGCCGCCAGGTCACTCCACTCGAGACCGCCACCAACAGCGTGGCCGCAATCGCGAGTCGGAATGTTTGAGACTGCCATATCTTGGGGCGCGCCGTGTGTGCGATGCGCGCTTCAATCCCGTTCCACAGATCGCGCGAGGGCGTGAGCTGGGGAAGAGCAGCGGCTTCGGCGCTGATGGCGTCGAGTTCGGTCCAGAGCGTCGTGCACTCCGCACACGCGGCGCGGTGCCGTTCGTTCTCGACGTCGTGTTCGTTGTGTTCCGTGTGATCGGTGGTATTCATCGGGTCAACATCCTCCGTAGCAACATTCGGGCACGGTGCAGCTGCGCTTTGCAACCGCCGGCTGTGACGCCGAGCATCGTGCCAATTTCTTCGTGGGTATAGCCTTCCACATCATGCAAGACAAAGACTTTGCGAGCACCTGCAGGAAGCGCCGCGATGGCCGCTTCGAGATCCAGCGAAAGTCCTGGAACGGGGAGCGGCCGCACATCGCCAGAGGCAATCGCATCCATGTCCTCGTATCCATCATCCATCCGCTGCCGTTCGCGCTTTGCTGTTTGGCGATCATTGAGCACCACATTCACCGCGAGCCGGTGTAGCCACGTGGAGAACGCCGAATCACCTCGAAACTGGCCCAGCTTTTCCCAGCAGCGAACAAACACGTCTTGCGTCAGATCCTCGGCCTGTGCCCTATCGCCCACCATGCGAACGCAGACCGAGAAGATGCGGTCGACGTGTGTCCGGTAGAGTCGCTCGAAGGCGCGGCGATCACCTTGGGAGGCGAGCGCGACGTCGTCGGCGGGGCCGGACGTTCGGGAGGGGGAGGAGAGGGTCAGTGGAGAGGTCATACGGCGACAAAGTTCGTACGCCGGATTAGATGGCCCTAGGGGCCTGATGGTTTGAATGCCATATTGGGCGGAACTAGCGTCCTGCGCCATCCGTACGGTGGCTAGCCCCTAAAGGAGTCTTCGCCGTGAACAGTCTCGCCATGCAGCCCAGCCAGTCTCCGCCCCCGATTCCCCCCGTTCCGCCCACGGCGGGCGCGGCGACGGGTGGCCAGGCGACTGGTACGGCGCCTGCCCCCGCCACGGCGGCCGGGCAGTCGACGCGCGAGATCATTGAGAACGCGGTGAACGAGGCGCAGCAGGCGGCGGCTGGTCAGGCGACGACCGTTCAGCCACCGCCGCGCATTGTGCAGGTGAGCCCGGACATTCCGCGCGAGGTGATTCCCATCATCGCGATTGTGTTCGGCAGCGTTGCATTCATGGTGGTGTTTGGGCCAATCACGCGCGGCATTATGCGGATGATTGAGCGGCGCCAGGAGAGCAGTATGGTGAAGGGGCCGCCAATCGCGCATCAGTTGCAACAGTTGCAGCAGAGCGTGGACACGATGGCGATTGAGTTGGAGCGCATTAGCGAGTCGCAGCGGTTTCAGACGAAGCTGATGAACGAGCGCGAGCGCATGGCGCTGCCGCCGAAGTCTGGATCAGTCTGACGCGTTTGGTTTGACCAGCACCAACAGTGCGAGGATGCGCAGTCGTCGCGCGGGAGTGTGCGGTGGCTCCATTGCCTTGGTGTTCGCTGTGAGATTGGCCACGAAGTCCGCATCGCTGCTGGACTGACGCAACAGCGATTGAAGAGCGTGCGCGCTTCCAATGCCGCGCTGTGCGCTGACGTGTTGGAGCGCGCCGGACCAATCGCTTGCACGGGCTGTGCGATCAGAGAGCGCCACGGAAGCCAGCGCCCGCTCTACTCGTTGTCGCGCGGACTTTTGCAATTCATTCGAAAGCGCTGCGGGCTGCCCGAGTGCCACGTGCGCCGACTGTGCGCGCGCCCACTTTACGATGACGCGTCGTACCGTTGATAGATGTGCGGGTATCAGCGGCCGCGCATCACCGGACGCGTCGCGGGCCAACGCGCCGAGTGCTCTTGGAGACTCGAGAATGCGCCAACGACCATCGCCAAACTCGCCGCCGAGTAGCTGAGGCGTGTCGCCGTGTTGCACGAGTGCGAGGAAGCCGCAGCGCGGTGCGTTGATTGCGGCGATTGGCTGCTCGATTCGATTTGCGATGGTGTTTGCATCTCGCCACGCGCGGACAGCGCGCCGTAACGGCGCAGCGTGCGATGCCGGCTTCAGCGCAGCTCTTCGCGCGGCGTGCTTGGCGAGCAAGCGCTCCGCGAGACGAAGCAATGGGCGCGACTCTTTTGGCGTGGCGAAGCGTGTCACGTGCACGATCTCGCGCTGGCCTTCACGCGCGACGCGTCCAACGCGTTGCTCAAGTCTTGCTGGAGTCCACGCGAGATCACCAAAGACCAACGTGGAGATGCCTTGCAGCTCCACGCCCTCCGCGAGAATGTCGGTGGCGATGAGTAGGCGAACGCCGCGCGGATCATTCATCCGCCACCGCTCGGAGCGTGGACCTATTGATGCGAGCAACTCATCACGCGTCCACCGACCAGCGGCCGCATGAACTCGCGAGCCAGTAATGGCTACCACGCCAGGTTCACCGCGCAACGCGTAGTACAGCGCGCGCACTGTCTCGGCGTGATGTGCGAGCACTCCTACGCGCCTCGGCGCCTCTGCTGCAAGCAATGAGCGCAAAGACTCCGCGCGCGCGTCTGTATCGCGCGGCACATGCGGTGCGATGAGCTCGCGCAGCACCTGCACAGCATCGCAATGCGTGGCGAGCACGACGGCAGCGTCTGCTGGCGGCGTTTCGTCACCGGGCGCCGAGAAGGAGAAGGCGAGCTGTGTGGCGTCATCGCCAATCACCCACGCGCGCAACGCGTCGCGCGTGGGCCAACGACCAGCGGCGAGTACGTCAGCAAGCGCCGCGCCGCGTTGAATGCGCCGGCGGAGTGCCGCGTCGAGCGCGGCAAGACTCGACGCCCACGCCATCGCCAGCGTGGTGCGCACGAGGGCCGTGGCTGCCGCGCCGTCCTTCACCGGCAATGGCGGCGGAAGTGCACGCAGCGCCTGCGCGAGCCCTGGCACATCCGCCGCGTGCGCGAGCACGGGAAGGCGCTTGACGCTCGCCGCCGCCGCGGGTGGGGCCGCACGCCGCACCATCACCGCCGCTCGCGTTTGTGCATCGAGTGACTGCACGCGAGCGCCGAGGAACAATGCCAGTAGCGCGTCGCAATCACGCGCCGTGTTCACCACTGGCGTCGCTGTGATTAGCAAGAGATGCGCGTCCACTGCCAGTTGCGCGACTGCACGATACCGCGCCGTGAGTGGATTCCGCACGTGATGCGCTTCATCCACGACGATCAGCGCGGCCGAAGCGAGTTGTTGCCCTTGACTCACGGCTTCGAGCGTGGCCACTCGGATGCTTACACCAGCTCGCGACGCGCTCGCGATCCACTGCGCGCGCACCGCCGCGGGCACGATTACGAGCACATCTCGGTATTCAGCTGCGACTGCCAGAGCGAGCACGGTCTTGCCAGTGCCTGGCGCATCGGCGAGTAGCGCACCGCCGTGCGCGCTCAGCGCCTGACGCAACGCGGCCACAGTCTCGCGTTGCGACTCGCGCAGCGTGAACCCGCCAACCTCGCGCGCAGCATCGCCGCAGACAAACTCAGCGATGCGCGCACGAGCAGCGTCAGCTACAGCAGATGCCACGACAACAATGCGGAGACATCCGCATGCGCCACGCCGTACGCCTCGAGCGCCGCCTCCGTGAGCTCCCACGGATTGGGATCCACTCCTTCCGCGGCCGCGCGACCAATCGACGCGAGCCGACCGCGCACGCGCTCCCACTCTCGAGGAATCGGAAACCGCGCGCAGGTCCATCCGAGGAATCGTCGATACCCACCACGCGCTGGCTCAGCGAGCGCGGACAGCCAGGCGGCACCAATCGGAGAGTTGAGCAGTGCAGCCAACGCGTGCGCGTCATCTTCGGTTGGAGTGCGAACCACGTAGCACGTGTTGAGCGGCACCGTGGGATCACCCTTCGCCAGCACGAGTGCGCGCGGTGTGCGTCCGATATCGCCCCACACCACACGCGGCCTATCAGAACGCGCGGCGTCCGTGCGAAACAGCGCCCACCACGGACCACCGCGTCCATCGGTGCGCTGCTCTAGCTGCCGGCGCCACTTGGAGAGCCGACGATGCGTGTGCTCGGGCAACGCGGCGAGTGGAGAGCCCTTCACGTCATGCGTCCAAACGATCGCCGAAGAGCCTGCGTCGCGCACTGGGCGCCACGCGGCGAGATGCTCGCCACGCAGAAGCGGCCGCACGCACGAGCGTTCGATGGCTTCAGCGGCGGCTTCGTCGCGTGTGAGCAAGAACGCATCGTTGCAACCGCACTTCACACCCAGTTGCGGCCGCGCGAGCGGTGAACGTGCGAGTGCAACGCCGGCTGCGGTGAGCACGTCGAATGCATCGCGCACTTCAGGCGGTAACAGCATCCACGGCGCACCAGGCGATTCGTCGAGTGACAGGCGCTCGCGACGCAGCATCCACGGCAACGGAATGTCGTGCCGGTGCGCAACGACGCGAATCTCCTCGGGCGGTGCGACATCGCCTTTGCGGCGCGCTACTAACGCAGACGGATACACGACAGCATCAAAGCCTGCTGATGTGTCCTGCCACTCTTCGAGCAGGAGCGGTGGAGCGTGTGCGGCGACAAACTGCCGCACACCGCCACCAGCCAATGAACCCCACAACTTCGCGGGCAAGAGTAAAGCAATCGCACCATCCGGTTTCGCGAGACGCACGGCGCGCTCGGTGAAAAGCGCCGCGAGATCCACCTGCGATGCGAACCCGCGCCCTGCGGCAGCATCCGCCGCGCCAGCATCCCACGCCGCGAGACGGAACACCGCAAACCGCTCCCGCAACGCGGCACGCTGTTCGGCAGCAATCGCGTGCGTGCGCACCCACGGCGGATTCCCAAGCACCATCGCGAACCCACCGGCCTGCGCGACATCCGGAAAGTGCGTGGCGAACGAGAACGGCAGTGCACCTCCGCGCTTCAGTTCCTCCAACGCGTGTCGCGAGCGTCGAATCGCCGCCTTCAGTACGTCGAGCCGACCGCGCGTCACGCGATCCAACCCTCGGCGCACGCGAAACAGATCTGGTGCGCGCGCCGCCAACACCATCTCGCGTCGCTGCGCCGTGAGCGACGCGAGGCGAGCCCCTTCTATATGAATGGCCCGCTGACGTTCGTCGCGCTCCATCACCACAGCCAGCGCGCGCTTTCGCTTGCCCACCGCGCGAGCGTACCTGAGCCGCTGGTTCTGCAGCGCGCCTGCGGGTGGAACCCACCCATCGGCAAAGCCCAACCCAGCGAGTGAATCGCCCTCGCGGATGTTGCGATCCAAATTCGGTAACGGCGGCAGCGCGAGCGAATCATCCACCTGTTCCTCGACCACCACCGACAGCCATAGTCGCAGTTGGCAGAGCCACACCGCGGTTGGATCAACATCCACGCCAAACACACTGCGCGTGAGTACGTCGCGCCGCCGCACGCCGAGTGGGCGATCATCGCCAGCGTAACCGCGCAATGTGGCGATCTCCTCCAGCGCGTACACCAAGAAGGCGCCAGACCCGCACGCGGGATCGAGTACGGAGAAGTCGTCGAGCGCAGCAAGCATGTGCTGTCGCGCGCGTCGTGTGATGCGCTCGCCGTCCCACACGCGCATCAAGTGCTCTTCAGCTACTCCACGCGGTGTGAGCGCCGCTGTGAGTCCTTCACGCGTGAGCTGCGCAATCAACGCCGGCGGCGTGTAGAAGGCACCGCGCGTGCGTCGCACCCCTTCGTGCATGAGCGACTCAAACGCGCGGCCCAGCATCTCGGGATCCACCGCCGCCTCCGACCACGCGTCGCGTGATTCACGCGCCGTGAGCCGATAGCGCGCGAGCAAGCCGCCGATGACGCCTTCGAGCGCGGCATCAGTGAATCGCAGATGTGGGTGTTGCCGCTCCAACGCGCTACGCGTGAACAAGCCGCCATTCAAGAACGGCACGCGGCCAAACGCGCGCGCCGCATCCGCGCGTTGCTTCACCGGCGTGTTGAGCGTGCCAAACCACAACGGCTCAAGAAATCGCCGATGCGCGGCGACTCCATTGGACGCGCGCAGCGCGAAGTGCCGACGCAAGAACTCGCGGTCGCCATCTAACCAACCGCGCGCTTCGAGGAACGCCACGAACAACAGTCGCGATGTATGCAACAACGCGATTGTGCGCCGCACGTCCGCCGATGCGCGTCCCTCGGCTGTTGTCGCGAGCGTCGTGACGTGACGCTCGAGTTCTTGGTAGAAGCGCCGCGTCAGCGCCGTGCGCCCCAGCGTCTCGCGCCAACGCAGATGCACCATTAGGTCTGGCCCTTCGCGACTGCCCACCAACGCGGCAACAGTCTCGGCGTCGCTCTCGCGCACCTGCGTGGGATCCACCGTGTGCAACGGCACTGGCACACGCGAGTCCGCAGGCACCGCCGCGATCACAATGCGCGCCGTGGATTCCTCGCGCGCCACGATCAACCAAGCGCGTTCGGGCGCATTGCGCGCCATCAGCCGCGCCATTGTTGCCACGCGCTCCGCCGCTCCACGCTCCGCGCCAACCATATTCACCAGCAGCGCGCGCAGTGTGCCGGGCCCAGGCGCCACACGCACGCGGCGAATATCAGGCTCGAGCTCAAGTCGCCGCAGTGCCGCGCGGTCGAGGGGCAGGGGCGCCGCGAACCCGAGTGCGTCGGTCAGCCCGGTGAGTGGGGTGCCGGAGCCGAGTCCGGCGAGTAACGTGGCGGCATCGCGAGAAGTGAACACGTGCAGAGATTCGCACGGCGCGCACGCCAGCGGCCCATCATTTCATTGCGAGGCGGTCAGCCTAACTGCTTCACCAGCGTCGCCACTTCAGGCATGGAGCTGACCCAGTAGTCTGGTCGTGTGTTCTCGAGCTGCGCGCGCGTGTACGGCCCCCACAGCGCCGCTACCGTAGTCACACCAGCCGCGCGTCCCGCGTGCATGTCGTGTGTGGAATCACCAACAAAGATCGCGCGCTCGCGCGACGCACCCAGTTGCTCCAGTGCGTACCACACGGGCTCGGGCTCCGGCTTGTGTTTCGTCGTCTGCTCAATGCCGACGACTACATCAAAGCACGACTCGATATCGGCCAACTTCAACGCGCGCCGCGCCCCGTACTCCATCTTGCTCGTCACAATCCCCAACGAGTGCCCCGCAGCATGCAGCGCGCGCACAGTCTCCACCATGCCGGGGTACAGCTTCACCATTGAGTCATGCCACAGCAGCTGATGCTCGCGATAACGCGCGCGCAGCGCGAGCACATCGTCTGCGCTCGCCGCCCAATTGGAGAGCATCGTGTCGAGTGGCGTGCCAATGAGCTGCACCCACTCCCCCACACTCGGCCGATGCGTGCGGCCCTCGTACGAATACTCCATAGAAGCGATGAGCAGCTCGATGGAGTCCACGAGTGTGCCATCGAGGTCAAAGAGAACCGTAAGCGGCTTCACGACGCGCGCTCTGACTGATATCCGCGCCCCTTCCACTCCACGTTGTTCCCCCGCCACAGCGATTCCGCAAAAATCCAACTGAACACAAACGCCGCCAGCGGATGCAACAAGCCGAAGAGCGGATTGACCCGCGAGTATCCGTACACTCCCATGAAGTAGAGCGCGTTAAACCCGCTTGCGATGGCGCCAAACCACAGGGCGGCTTCGCCAAGCACGCCACATAGCGCGAGTACGAGCACAACGAGCGGGACAACCGGCGGCAGCGGCGTGAGCGGAAACACAAACGGAAACAGCACACGTATCACGCGCACGTTGGGAATCGTGTCGCGCCCCGCAGCCCACACGTTCTTGCCCCAGCCGCGACGAATCTCGCCAAACGAGTTGTACATGCGCGTGTGCATGTGATCGCGCGCCAACACCATGTGCGACTGCATACCCATCGCCGTCACCACCTGCGCGAGTCGCAAATCTTCGGCAACATGACTCTTCACCGCCGCGTGTCCGCCCAACGTGGCGTACGTGGCGCGCTTCATCATGATGAACTGCCCGTTGGCAATCTTGTTCACGGGATTCGTAGAGCGACTCATCGCCTCAAGCCCGCCGTAGCGAGAGAGTAGCATCGCAAACACAAACGGCTGCAGCAGCTTCTCCCAAAACGTCTCAGCCTCTTGATGTCCCGCTACGGTAAACAAATGCGCGCCGCGTGAACGCATCGCACCGGCGCTACGGCCCAACAACTCAGGCCCGTGCGTGGTGTCGGCATCAGTAAAGCACAGAATCTCGCCGCGGGATGCATTTGCACCGTTCTGACACGCCCACTGTTTGCCAAACCAGCCCTCGGGCAGCGCAGGCGGAGTCATCACACGAGCGCGCTCGTGTCCATGCTTCGCAGCGTCCTCGTTGGCCACACGCTGAGCAATCTCTCCGGTTCCATCCGTGGAGTGATCA
>JAYUWY010000328.1:0-1554 GCA_043753285.1 Gemmatimonas sp.
AGCGTCCACAGCAGAAGCACACGTTAGGGTGACAAGAGAGGATTAGTGCCGGCAAAAGTTTACGGACAACCTGCTCGCGCGCTCTTCGGCGTCTTCGTGAGCCTGATTATCGGCTGCACGTCGCGCGACTCCAATGAGTCTCCGCACGCCGAAGCTGCGCCGACACCCGCTGCGTCCGCAGCACCTGCTGCGACGGCCGACACAATCTGCATTGGTTACCGAGAGTGTCTGCGAGCGGCCGAGCCACGCGAGCTTTCGAAGCGCCGCGATGTTCGCCGCGACTCTCTCCGCCTCATCTTCGAAACGAGCACAGGCCAGCCTACGGTGCTTGAAGACGGCCCGATCGCGCAGGAAGACCGGCACTACTACCTGTACAATGGTTGGGACGCGGCACTCCGCGCGCATCGCGTGTATCTGATGGAATACGAGAGTAGCGCTGTCCTCTATGTCTTCCCGACTTCTGGGCGCGCCGTGAGCCTAGACAACTTGCCGACGATTTCGCCAGATGGACGGTTCGTGGCGACCGGCTCCTGGGACACCGAGGCAGATCACGAGCCCAATCGTGCACAGATTTTCATTGTGCAACGCGACACGTTGGTGCTTGCGTGGGAAATCGCGCCCACGCTGTGGGGCCCCGATTCGCTGTGGTGGGCGAACGATTCCACACTGATGATCACTCGAGGCGCAGCGTACCGTCACCCGAATCCCGAGCAACTCAGCGCGCCGGTCCGCGTGTCATTCCAGCGCGGCGCTTGGCACGCGGATTCTTCGGGACGCGCACCCTAACGACGCTTGCTGACTGATGGCCGCAGGTAAGGATAGCAGTTGTGGGGCGGCCACGATTCCGTACAACGCACGGCCTAGCGGCCGCCCCACAACTGCTTCTTATTGAAGCGTCCACAGCAGAAGCACACGTTATGTCGACGCAGGAGGGTTCGTGACTTGGATGGCTTCACTTGCCAGAGTTTTCGGTGCCGCCGTGCCGTTCGGCTCGATTCTAGTTCAGATTAGCGCTGAAGTAGAATCGCGCGACATTCAGGCGCGGCTGCGAAGACTCGAAGACCCGATATCGTCGCTTCACCCGGACATAAGGGAGCTCGCGAGCCTGATTTACACGAGCGTCGAGGATTCGGATGAGTCGCGCGTTCAGCTGTCTCAAGAAGAATACGAGCGCTTTCGTCGTCCGCTTGCGATGCTTGAGCAGAATGGTCACATCCGAGGCTCCCACTCACTTCAGCAGCGGTTCATCGCTGGCTTCTGGCTCGTTGAGCCCACGTTTGTTCTGTATATGTGTGCGCTCTTCGAAGACCCAGACATTATGGAGCGCCTTGTCGCGTACTTCGAGGCTACGAAGCCGAACTCATGGATGCACGGCAAGGACATTGCTGGAGAGTTCGCTGTGCCACTCCCTGTTGTGAAGGCGCTGTTCCAGCTCTACGAGGCCCGCGGGTTAGGAATGCTCTCCAAAGAGCTCGGCGCGGTAAACTTCTATCTGCGGGATTGATGGCAGCCGTCGGCGCAACGCGACATAACGACGCTTGCTGCCGATGAACG
>JAYUWY010000329.1:0-1553 GCA_043753285.1 Gemmatimonas sp.
GGCACGGTGATGTTTGCACCGCCGTTCCGCGATCCGATGAACTTCAACATCCACCCGCTCATCAAGACGGGCTTGGATGTGGTCGGCGGCGCGATGCACAACCGTTTCGTGCAGGAAGAAAAGGGCGGCGTCGTGATGCGCCTTGGTGCGGGCTACTCCACGTGGTGGAACGGCGGCCTGCGCACGACGGTGTACTTCCACAACATGATCGGTCTCCTCACGGAGACGATTGGTAGCCCGACGCCGAGCGAGATTCCGTTCATCGCCAACCGACAGATTGCCAGCGCTGATCTCCCGCTGCCGGTGAATCCGGGCCCGTGGAAGTTCCGCCAGTCTATTGAATACTCAGTGACCGCCAATCGCGCGGTGCTCGACGTCGTGTCGCGCAATCGCGAAATCTTCCTGTACAACATTTGGAAGATGGGCAACGATCGCATTGTGCAGGGCACGCGCGACAGCTGGACCATCTGGCCCAAGCGCAATGCATCAGCGCAGGCTCGCATTGACGAAGAGAACCGCGCGCGTCGCGTGCAGCAGCAGGCTGAGAACCCGATGGCGTTCCTCGGCGGGTTTGGCAACGCGAACAACTCGCGCAGTGGCGAGGCCGCGCAGCAGATGATGGCGTTCATGCGCTCGCCGGAGAATCGCGATCCGCGCGCTTACATCATTCCGAGCAATCAGCGCGACTTCCCGACGGCGGTGTGCTTCTTGGTGGCGTTGCAGAAGGCGGGCATTGATGTGCATCGCGCGACGGCAGCGTTCTCGCACGGTGGCAAGCAGTATCCGGCTGGCTCGTACGTGGTGCGCACGTCGCAGGCGTTTGGCGCGCACGTCACGGACATGTTTGAGCCGCAGGATCACCCGAATGACTTCCGCGTGCCCGGTGGCGCGCCGACTCCGCCGTACGACAACGCAGGCTGGACGCTCGCGATGCAGATGGGCGTGCAGTACGATCGCGTGCTCGACGCGCTTGACGGCCCGTTTGAGAAGATTGCACCGACGAATCGGATTCGTCCGACCGCAGGAACTGTTGCCGCCGGCAACGTGTGGGCGCTGTCTGGCTCACAGAATGACGCGTTCATTGTTGTAAATCGCTTGCTCAAGGCCAACGCGTCGGTGATGCGCAAGGCTGACGGCACGTGGATCATTCCGTCCAACAGCGCGAGCCGTCTGGTTGTTGAGCGTGCGGCGCGCGAACTCGGTCTCTCGTTCACGGCTGGCAACGCGACGGGTGCAACCGCTGTGCGCCCGATGCGCATTGGTTTGTGGGATCGCTTCGGTGGCTCGATGCCCAGCGGCTGGACGCGCTGGTTGCTCGAGCAGTACGAATTCCCGTTCACGGTTGTGTATCCGCAGGAGCTCGACGCTGGCAATCTCAATGCCAAGTATGACGCGTTGATCTTTGTTGACGGCGCGATTCCGGCGATGCGTGCGACCACGCAGGGTGGCAACACGAACAATCCAGGATTCGGCAACGCCGGCGCTGGTGCCGACACGATGTCGATTCCGCCGCAGTTCCGCTCGTGGCTCGGCAACGTGACGCAGGAGCGCAC
>JAYUWY010000330.1:0-6368 GCA_043753285.1 Gemmatimonas sp.
CCAAAGGCATAGCCGATGCGCAGTCCCGCGAGGCCGTAGATCTTGGAGAACGTGCGCGACACAAACAGACGCGGCTCGTTGGCAATCATCGGCAACACACTCGCGTATGTTGGATCATCCACAAACTCGTGGTACGCTTCATCGGCGAGGATGACGACTTCGGGATCGGCAGCGAGCGCGGCGCGAATGAAGCCGTCAATCGCTTCCTTGCCGTGCACGTGACCGGTGGGATTGTTTGGATTGCAGAGGAAGATGAGTCCCGCGCCGCGCACTTCGCGCAGCATTCCAGCGAGGTCGAGTCGCAGTTCGCTGTCGAGCGGCACTTCCTTCACCGGATAGCCCAACGCGCGCGCCACAGAAGTCGGAGTCTCAAACGTCGGCGCGGCGGTGACGAGATGCTTCGTGGGCGAGCAGAATGCCTCGACCGCCGTCTTGAGAATCTCGCCAGAGCCAGAACCGAGCAGAATGCGATCAACGGGCACGCCGTGAATGCGAGAGAGCGCTTCCTTCACGCGCATCTCACCGCCAGCGGGATACCACGCGGCCTCGTGAAACGATGCTTGCATCGCGCGAATCGCCGCCGGCACCGGGCCGTTGGGGTTCTCGTTGCTCATTAAGCGAATCGCATTGCCCTGCGAAAGCTTCTCCAGCGCGGTGGCGTCGAGCTCGCCAGCGAGTGATTCCAACCCGCGGGCGTGCACCCAGGTCGGTGCAGTCAGCGCAGTGGCGCCGGTGAGGCCAAGCGCGCGAACGAAGGTGCGACGTGAGAACGCCATCAGAATCTCCGTAGGGGACTGAGCAAACCTACCAAGAAGACGGGAGAGTCAACAGCGCGATGAAGGCCAGAAACGCCGCCGCTCCCCCTGCAAACGCCACGGCGAGGCGCCGCCAAGGCGCCTTCCACGTGGAAGGAAAGAGCAGCGTGGCCGCGGTGGCCGCGAGTCCAACGGCCAGCGCGCCGCTCGCGGTGTCGAACATCCCGCGCAGGAACTGCCCGAGGTGAATGCCCTCAGCCTTAAGCGCCGGCGACTCCTGAAATGCAATCTGCCAGCCTTCGTACTCGAGAATCCCGCTCGAGGCGAGAATGGCGCACAGCGTGATGAGCGCGAGCGTGCCAGCGTCTCGTCGAGCGGCAGGAACTGTGGACGCGGTCTTGGGCACGCGTTCGGGCAACGCGGCTTCCTCGCGAATCCCCAAATCCTGCGCCTGCTTCTCACGTTGCATCACTTGAACATTCCCGGAAGGTCGCGCCACGCGACGTATGCACCAGCGATTGCCATCGCGATGGCGGCAACTGCGCCGGCCATCGTCAGCCACCGCGGCTGCTTGTACTCACCGATGATGTTTTGCCGATATGCCGCCACCAACATCGTCGCCAAAGCGAGCGGCAGAATCAGTCCGTTGAGAGTTCCTACGACAACGAGCGTGCGCGCGGGACGTCCGGTAATCACAAACACCACAGTCGAGACTGTGATAAACGCGATGACTGCGTAGCGCCAATGCGTGTCAATCGCCGGATGTAAGTCGCGCAAGAAGGACACACTCGTATACGCGGCGCCGACGAGCGAAGTTACAGCGGCGCTCCACATCACGACGCCAAAGATGCGATAACCTACTTCGCCAGTTGCGAGGCGAAACACGCTTGCGGGCGGATTCGCGGGATCGAGCGCGAAGCCTTGGCTCACCACGCCGAGTGCGGCGAGAAACAACACGATGCGCATAATGGTCGCAGCGGAGATTGCTGTCACCGCGGCGCGCGTGACCTCTTGCACCGAGCCAATTCCGTGCACGCCCGCATCCACGAGACGATGCGCGCCAGAGAACGTGATGTAGCCGCCCACAGTGCCGCCGACGATCGTCACGATCGAGAGCGCATCAACCGTTGCTGGCCACACCGCACGATACGCAGCCTCCGCCACAGGCGGATTGCTCACCACCGCGACGTACAGCGTGAGTCCAATGAGCGCGAAGCCCAAGAAGACAGACATTCGGTCCATCGCCTTGCCGGCTTCTTTGTATAGAAAGATGCCGATTGCAAACGCGGCGCTTGCAATTGCGCCGGGAATCACCGGAATGCCGAAAGTCGCGTCGAGTCCGAGTCCCGTGCCGGCCACGTTGCCCACGTTGAACGCGAGGCCGCCGAGCGCGACAAGAATGGCGAGCAGCGTACCAAGGCCTCTCGCCACGCGATTGCCTACAACTGTCGCGCGCTGCCCAGAAATCGTGAGCACGCGCCAAATGCTCACCTGCGCCGCGACATCAATGAGCACGCTGATGAGCATCGCGAACGCGAAACTCGAACCCAATCGCTCAGTGAATACGGCAGTCTGCGTGAGGAACCCCGGCCCGATGGCCGAAGTCGCCATCAAGAAGGCTGCGCCTATGAGTACGCTTTTGCGTCGGTCAGACATCCGAGTCCCCACGTGGCGAGGGCGCACATTAACGAGATGAGAAACGGCGTTTCAAATCCACCGGCGACGCCACCGATGTAACTGACGAGTCCAATGATTAGCGTTGCCCCCGCAGTGCGCGGTGAGCCCAGCTTGGTGAACAATCCAAACAACACGGTGATGACGATGCCCGTGCTGCCGAGCGCGGACGCTTGCTCAACGAGCGCGAGGACGCCTTCTGTGTAGAGCGCCAGGACGTACGCGAGGAGTCCAAAGCCCATCACGCCAAATCGTGCGATCCACACTTTGCGGCGCTCGTTGGTGATGCCAGCAATAGGAATAATCAAGTTGTGCGCGAGCAATCCGCTGGCGACGAGCAACGTGGAGTCGACCGTTGAAAGAATCGCCGACACGAGTCCGCCGGTGAACAACGCAAACGCGAGTGGCGGCAGAATGTCACGCGCGACCGCCGGCAACACCGACTCGGCGTCACCCAGCGGCCCCATAAACGACACCGCGAGTAGCGCGATGACAATTGGAATGAGGCCGATCAAGATGTACATCGAGCCCGCGATCAGCGAAGAGCGTCGCGCCACAGTGCCAGTGCGCGCTGCAATCACGCGGCTCACCACTTCCGTTGCCGTGAGTGAGCCAATCACGGGAATCGCCCACGCCTCGAGCATCAAGTACCACGGGCCCGCGTCGCTCGGCGTCAAGTTGATGCGATCCGTGGTGGCGATGATGCGCGCGGCTTCACTCGTGCCACCGACGTGCGCAATCACGAGCACCAGCATCACGATGAGACTGAGCGCGAGCACGACGCCTTGCACAACATCCGTGTACGCATCGGCGAGCAGGCCGCCGAATGTGGTGTACGCAATCACGAACAACGCCGCAATGCCCACTGCTGTGTTGATCGGCACGTCGCCCACCAGCGCGAGCACAGAACCAAACGCGCGAATCTGCGCTGCAGCCCACAACACGGACGACGGAATGAGCAGCACGGCCGCCAAGCGCTCCACGCGCTGGCCAAATCGCTGGCGGTACAAATCGGCGAGCGTCGTGAGACCGCGATCCCACAGCGGTTTGGCGAGCAGCAATCCCATCAGCACCAAGCAGAGCCCGTACCCAAACGGCTCAGGCGACGCGAGCGAAATGCCATCGCTGAACGCCACGCCAGACGACCCAATCACAGTTTCAGCGCCAAACCACGTCGCAAAAATCGAAAACGTCGCAAGCACGTAGCCGAGTTTCCGGCCGCCGAGGAGATAGTCATCTTCCGTGGCGATGCGGCGCGAAACCCAGACGCCGATGCCGAACTGCAGTGCGAGAAACGCCGTGAGGGCGATGAGCGGGCCAGAAATCATCCGCAGAATCTCGCGCAGTGACCCCGCTAACGGAACAGGCGATGCAGCTCGGATGCGGCGATTGGACTGCCGTCGTGCGGCAAACCGCCAAGTTGTGCCGCGCGGCCGAGCACGGATTCGGCCGTTGCACCGAGCGCTCGCAGCTCGCGCACGCCAGCGTCACCGGCGGATTTGCTGAGTTTGCGACCGTCGGGATGCATCACGAGCGGATGGTGAGCGAATCGCGGAGGTGTGGCGCGACCGAGTAGGCGTGCGAGGCGAATCTGACGGCCTGTGCTGTCCAGCAAGTCGTCGCCACGAATCACGAGATCCACGCCCTGCTCGATGTCGTCCACGACGACGGCGAACTGATACGTGAAGTTGTCGTTGCGGTCGCGCGCGAGCATGTCGCCGCACTGATCGACGGGCTCCTGCTCCTGCGTGCCGTGCCGCAGATCGTCAAAGCGCTCAATCGGGTGTCCGTCCATCACGACGCGGCGCGCCACGGTGCCTGTGGGGTCAAGCAGTTTCGTGCGGCAGGAGTCACTGTGGCGTCCGCCTTTGCCAATGTCGGCGCGCGAGCAGATGCAGGCATATGCGAGGCCGCGCGATTCCAACTCCAGCAAGCGCGACTCGTAGCGCGCGCGATGATCGCTCTGGCGCATCATTTCGCCATCGTGGGCGAAGCCCAGCCAGCGCAGATCTTCGAGAATGCTCTCCTCGTACTCACTCTTGGAGCGTCCGCGATCGTGATCCTCGATGCGCAAGAGCACGCGCCCCTCAAACGCCCGCGCGAGTCCCCACACCCACACCGCGTTCACGAGATGCCCAAGATGCAGGTGGCCCGTGGGTGCTGGTGCGAAGCGTGTGGTGAAGCCGCGCGGGACGTTGCTGAGGTTCACTTGGCGAGTTCGAGCAGTGCGGCCAAGTCGAGTCCGTGCGTAAACATCGTGAGTGTGCCGTCGGGATTGCGCGGCCACTCGTTCTTTGGGCGATCCCAATACAACTCGATGCCGTTGCCGTCTGGGTCGTCGAGATAGATCGCCTTGCTCACTCCGTGATCCGATGCGCCCGAGAGCGCGACGCCCGAAGCCAGCACATGCTTCACGGCCGCGGCGAGTTCCTTCTCCTCCGCATACAGAAACGCCACGTGATACAGCCCGGGCGCGCGATCGGGCGCTGGCGGCGAGCCCGCGCTCTGCCAGGTGTTGAGGCCGATGTGGTGGTGATAGCCGCCGGCCGAGAGGAAGGCCGCCTGCGAGCCGTACATCATCTGCACCTCAAAGCCCAGCACATCGCGATAGAAATCGATGGACCGCTTGAGATCGGACACCTTGAGATGCACGTGGCCAATGCCCGTGCGCGGCGGAGCCGTATATGTGCTCATAGAAATTTCCCGGATTCAGAAACGGTTACTTTAGCAAGCAGTTATATAGTACCAATACCTGAACCCGTCACTGTGTCCACGACCGCTTCGCACGTCACTCTGGTGGATGTCTCGCCGCGCGATGGCCTTCAGAATGAGAAGGCCACAGTGCCGGTGGTGGCGAAGATTGCGCTCGTGGACGCGCTGAGTGAAGCCGGCGTGCCGGTTATCGAAGTGACAAGTTTTGTGTCGCCGCGAGCGATTCCGCAGCTGGCCGACGCAGAGCAGGTGATGGCCGGCATCACGCGCCGGCCGGGCACGCGGTACACGGTGCTGGTGCCCAACGAACGCGGATTTGATCGCGCGCTCACTACTGAGCCCGACGGCATCGTCGTGTTTGGTTCGGCGAGCGAGACGTTTTCACAGAAGAACATCAATTGCTCGATCAGCGAGTCTATTGAACGATTCCGTCCAGTCGTTGAACGCGCGCACGACGAAGGTATTCACGTGCGAGGCACGATCTCTTGCGCGCTCGGCTGCCCGTTTGAAGGTGAGATCTCGCCGTCTGCAGTGTTGCACGTGGCAGAGATGCTGCTCGAGCTCGGCGTGGATGAGCTCTCCATCGCCGACACTATTGGCGTGGGTACACCGCTGCTCGTGAATCAGGTGTTTAGCGAAGTCCTCACGCTGGTGGATGCGTCGCGCGTGAACGCGCACTTCCATGACACCTATGAGCGCGCGCTAGTGAACTTGGAAGCGTGCTTGGAATTGGGCGTGCGCAGCATTGATGCGAGCGCGGCGGGACTGGGCGGCTGTCCGTATGCGCCTGGTGCCACGGGCAACGTGGCGACGGAGTCGGTGCTCGAGTTTCTTCGGGCGCGCGGCTATGAGACGGGTGTGGATCTCGACGCGGTGCGCTCGGCTGGCGAAGCGATTCGCAAAGCCCTCACGACTGGGCAGCGTCGGCCGCTCTAAACAAGGCCACTTGACACAAGCGATAGCATTGCTATCATTCTTGGCAATGCAATAGCTTTACTGCTGTTGCAGGGGTGTATTACTAACTTCTGCCTACTCGCTCTGTGACTGCACTTCTTAAGGAACTGAAGCACGACCTGCCGGCGAGCATCGTCGTCTTCTTTGTCGCCGTCCCGCTTTGCCTTGGAATCGCCCTCGCCTCTGGGGCCCCGCTCTTCGCCGGACTCATCGCGGGAATGGTTGGTGGAATCGTAGTCGGCGCAGCCAGCGGGTCACCGCTCGGCGTGAGCG
>JAYUWY010000331.1:0-15426 GCA_043753285.1 Gemmatimonas sp.
CGCGCGCGGCTTGGGAAGCGCGGTGGATCTCATTCTCGATGCTGGCCACACGCGCGTTGGCATTGAGAGCACGGTGGTAGACGTGAGTGGTGGTCGCGCGGTGTTGCTGCGCCCTGGACACATCACGCGCGAGCAACTGCAAGCGATCGTGGGCGACGTCTCACGCCCAAGCGCGCCCGAGCACGAAGATGCGCCGCGTGCCGCACCGGGAATGATTGCGCGCCACTACGCGCCGCGTGCGCGCGTCATCGTGATTGCGACGCATGAGATTGAATCTGCCGTCCGCCCAGATTGCGGCGTGATCACGTATTCAATCGACACACCACGCGCCGCATTCGCGCAGCGCCTGCCGCACGACACCGCGGGCTACGCGGCCGCGCTCTACGACGCGCTCCACGCCGCCGACGCCGCGGGCGTCTCTGAGCTCGTCATTGAGGCGGTCCCCGAGTCGTCCGCGTGGGACGCCATCCGCGACCGCCTCACGCGGGCTGCCCATCCGGGCTAACTCCCTCTTGCCTCTGAGCGCGAGAGGCCTTGATTTCATTCTATGCTGACTCTCGATCTCAAGGGCAAGCGCGCCCTCGTCGCTGGAGTCGCCGATGACGGCGGCTTTGGCTTTGCAATCTCGAAGGCTCTCATCGAAGCAGGCGCCACCGTCTGCGTCGCTACGTGGCCGCCGGCACTCAACATCTTCCTCAACCTGCTCGAGCGCGGGAAGATGGATGAGGCACGCAAGCTGAAGGACGGCTCGCTGCTCAACTTCGAGAAGATCTATCCGCTTGATGCGGTCTACGATTCGCTCGAAGATGCGCCAGCTGATGTGCGCGAGAGCAAGCGTTACAAGGATGTGGGCGATTTCTCCATCAACGGTCTCGCCGCGCGCCTGAAGGCGGATTTTGGTGAGCAACCTCTCGATATCGTCGTGCACTCACTCGCCAACGGCCCTGAAGTGAAGAAGGCGCTAATCGACACGAGCCGCGCGGGATATCTCGCCGCGGTGAGTGCGAGCGCGTACTCGCTCGTCTCTATGGTGCGCGCCTTTGGTCCAATGATGCGCAGCGGTGGCGCCGTGGCGTCGCTGACGTACATGGCGAGTGAGCGCGCAATTCCTGGTTACGGCGGTGGAATGAGCTCGGCCAAAGCCGCGCTCGAAAGCGACACGCGGGTGCTCGCCTTCGAAGCCGGTCGCAAGTACGGCATTCGCGTGAACACGATCTCCGCTGGCCCGTTCGCCTCGCGCGCAGCGAGTGCCATTGGCATCATCGGCGGCATGGTGAAGTACTGCGAAGGCAACTCGCCGCTGCCGCAGGTGCTCGACGCCATGGAAGTCGGTAATGCGATGACCTTCCTCTGCTCACCGCTGGCGAGTGGTATCACCGGTGCCACGGTGTATGTGGACAAGGGATACCACTCGATGGGCATGGCCGTGGATGGTTCTACGGTGCCGACGTTTGGTGCGTGACGTTTACGCTGCGCGTGTACGCCAACGAGTGAGCATGCCCGTGGTCACCGCGACTCCTGCGAGGATGCAGCCGCATCCGAGCAACATGGTCGAGGTGGCGACTTCGTCTAAGAACATCCAACCCCACACCATGCCAAACAGTGGAATGAGATATGTCACTGCCATAGCACCCGTGGCGCCGACACTTTCGAGCAAACGAAAGTAGAGGATGTATCCCAGCGCGGTCCCAGCGAGCGCGAGCGCAATGACGCTCCACCACGCGTTCATCGGTGGCATCACGGTGGGTCGCAGCCACAACGCTGGCAATGCAAGCATCGCCGCTGATGCGACGAGACTGCCACCAGAAATCGCGAGTGACGACACGCCAGGCAACAAGCGTCGCGTGAGGTGCGCGGCCATCGCGTACAGCGCGGCACCGCCAAGCGCGGCACTGATCGCCAATGCACCGCCGCCCATGGTGAGCTTTGGTACCACGAGAATCACAACGCCGCAGAATCCCACGAGCAGGCCAATCGTGCGCTCGACGCCGAGTCGCTCGCCGAAGACGGCGCGACCAATCACTGCGCCCCACAAGGGCGTGCTCGAATTGAGCACCGCCGCAAACCCTGCGGGAATCGTGCGCGTGGCGTAGGCGAAGAGTGCAAACGGCACTGCGGTGTTCAGGGCGCCAATTATCGCGAACGCTTTCCAGCGTCCCTTGAACTCGCCCATGCGCCCGCGCATCGCGACCAGTGCAAGAATCACCAGCGCGGCCAACACCACGCGCACTTCCACCAACGCGATTGGCCCAAAGTGCGGCACCGCGATGCGGATGAACATAAACGCGGCGCCCCAGATTGCTCCGAGGGCCAGCAGGTCGAATGCGTCGCGTCGGGTCACGTCCCAAAACTAAGCGAAATCCGTTCGTGACAACGGAGCCGTTTGGGGGTATTCTCTGGCATCAGGAGGTTGTCCCGTGACGCGCTCTGCCCTGCTTCGCCTCGCCCTCGTAGCTGTCGTCCTGCTCGACGCCTCGGTGGCACCAGCGCAGAATCCTGCGCCGGCGGCGGTCGGGGCAATCACGGGACTCGTGCTCGATGAAGCAGGCAGTCCGCTCGCCAACGCGCGCGTGACCATCGAGGCGCTCGCGCGCGCAACGCGCACCAACGCTGAGGGTGAGTTCACGCTGTACAACGTCCCTGCAGGCGCCATCGGATTGTCGGTGCGTCAGGTAGGGTATCGCGCGGCCAACACCACGCTCGAAGTTGTCGCTGGCAGCACCATCAACATCCAGGTCAGTCTCGTGCTCACCTCGGCGTCACTCGACGCGGTTGTGGTGCGTGAAAGTCTGCTCAATCAGATCAACGGAATGGTCGTGGACGAACGCGACAAACCGATTGCCGGTGTTGTTGTGGAAGTGCTCGGACTGAACCGCCGCATGATCACGGGCGCCGATGGGCGCTATATGCTCGTGGATTTGCAACCGGGCAGCTACTTGTTGCAGTTTCGCGCGTCTGGATATCGCGTCGCACAGTATGGCGTGCGAATGGTCGCGCAAATTGACCGCGACATCACGACGCGACTGCGCCCGTTTGGTGCGAATGATCGGCTCTCAGTAGAAGTTGCCGCGGCCGTCGCACTCGAAGCGCATCGCCGCCAGGGGATCCGCGGTGGTCGCTCCGTCATCATCGGCCGCGATCAGCTCGAGCGATTTGACAACGCGCCGCTGAGCGTTGCGCTGGCCGGCACCGAGGCCGCCATCGTGCTCCCTGAGGTGAACACGGCGTGCATCCTCGTGGACGGACACGAACCTGCGAGCATTTCGACCGCGCGGAGCGGGTTCGAAGGTCCGAGCACTCGTCGCGGGCCGGTGTCGATCAATTCCAACGGCAGGTCACCCAGCGCAGTGAACGGTGGCACACAGGCTGTGAACACTGGCGGTTGGTTGTCTTTCTTCCGTGCTAACGAAGTGGAGCTCGTGGAGATCTATCCGGTGGGCTCAGAGTACTCACGCACGTTGTGCGGAAGATTCCCACCGAGCTCTGGCTGCGCGTGTCCGCCCGAGCCATCCGGCATTGTGATCTGGCTGAGCCGCTAAGGAAGCGGTCGCGCGCGTAGCGCCTCGATCTCGGCGAGAATTCCCGCCACCGACGCTTCGACGATTTGTCGTCCCTTCTCGGGCGTGGCCAGCGTCGCATCGCCCCACACACCAGACGCCGAGTAGGTGCCGCGCCCGGCGGGATTGCGCGTGAGTCCGCCCTCGCCGCGCGGTGAATCGTCTTTCACTGCCTTGCTCATATCAACACGCTCGGGCGCCATATACAGAATGGCCGACGTTTCGGTTTCGTCAGCGTGCGTGCCGCGCACTTGTTGGCTGATACGCTCCTCAACCGGGCCAGCGATGGTGCCGATGTTCGTGTACTCAAACACAATGCCCTCGGCGCGCAGAATCTCTGCCGACGCGGCGAGTGGGCGCAGTGTGGAGATGCCGGTGTTGAGTACATAGAAGCGACGAGGTCCATACGCGGCCAAGCTGCGCACAATATCGACAATCAAATCGCGCGCGGTTTCGAAGCGTAGCGTCGTGCTGCCCGGATACTCCACGAACGACGGATAGAAGTGATAGTTCACCGTTGGCGCCACGATCACGTTGGCCGCAGCCAGCACGCGCGCGCGATAGTACTCGGCAAGCGTGCGATCGTTGTCGAGCCGTAGGTGTGGCCCGTGCTCTTTTGCTTCCGCGCCAAGCGGAATGACCACCACTGCGTCTCGTGTGAGCAGCTTCTCCGCCTCAAACCACGTCAAGTCGCCCAGTACGTAGCCGCGCTGTCCCGGTGCTGGTGTCTGCGCGTGTGCCGTTGCCGCAAGAAAAAACAGAACTGCGACGAGAAGTCGAGGCATCGGAGAGTGTGGTGAAGAGTGAAACGCGATCAGGGCTCGTCGCCGCTCGGACCGTAAATCTGCGGCACCTTCGCACCCATCGGACGCAGATACGTGGTAATCTGCCCGCGATGGTGCACAATGTCGAACAAGAAACTCCACGCCATTGGCGATGCGGGGCGCGGCTTTCCGAAGAATTCTATTTCGCCATTCCAGCGCGCATCCGGTAACTCAGCCCATCGCTGCGGAAGCGACGTCACGTGCGCATCGTACGCGAGGACGATCTCGTGCATCGTCGCGGGCATTGGCGGCGGGTTCCATACGGCCCGGCCATTCTCGAGCGCTTCAATAATCATCAGCTCTTCGCAAACAATCTGCCACGCAATTTCCTGTGCAGTTCGCGACTTGGGGTCGGGCTTGTACGTCGCGTTCTCTGGAATGCGCGACAACACGTTGCGCGTCGTCTGTGTCTCGTGCGTCCAGAACTTGGTGAACAGCTCTTGCTCGGTCATCGCAACGCCTTGATGAACATTCGAACCACTTTCCTAAGGCCGGACAGTCACGAACACTGAATCGAGCGTGTAGTCGGAGCGAATCACGACCCAAGTGCTACCCGCCCCCACTGCGGTGAACACATGGTTTTCCCTGTCGTTCGGCGTTACTAAGGTGTTGAGTACGCCCGGAGTCCTCAGCGCTACAACTGCGCGCTGCATCCCAAACGACTCAAGCGACACTTCAATGCGCTGGCCCACGAACTGCACCGTGTCCAGTACACTGCCCAGAGACATCGGTGAATTGATGGGATCGTAGGGATTGTTTCGCTCAAATGGCGGCTCAAGTGTGCAAGCCGCCGTAGCAAACGCAAGCAGAATGAGTCTTCGCATTACTTGAACTCCACGGAAAGTCCGACGCCGTTCCCCGTTGTGATCGGCGCAACGCGGAGTCGACCCGGTGCACCAAAATCGCGTACCTCAAGAATCCGCCGCTTGTGCCGCCATTCCATGGTCACCGCCTCCGCGGCCGAGTAGACCCACAGCGAAATGGCCCCGATGGTCAGCGCGTTCCCAGCTATGCGAGTCCGCTCTGCCCGACGGAAGCGCGCGCCTGCGGACGGGGACGACGTGGCATTGAAGTCTTGATAGTTTTGGTACGCGCTGCGCGAGTACGCATGCATTCCTTGCGCGGCGGCGAAGCCACCAAGTGTCCAGAGCAACAGCGACCGGCCGTAGTCGCGACGCTCTGGCATGAGCATCTGTCCGCCACCCGGCAAGGCTCCGGCCAACGCCACCAAAGAAAGCGACTTCGATGTGCACCGCGCCCGCGGGGAGCGCGCGCGGTCGAGGATCCGGTTCATCTCCTGGGGTGCATTCGCCGCCATCCTAAGGCAGGGATAGTACTCGAGCACGTCCTTCAGCAGCGAGGTCGCGTCCTCATCATAGCCGTAGGCAGCGAAGGTCGCCGCGCTGATCACCATCCCGTCGCGCATGTCCTCCCGCGCGGGTAGCGGCCAACGGACGAGTCGTCCGAGCACCGTTGAAGTCGCGCGGCCCCATTCGCCCGCGATGTATTCGTTGTGCGCGCGGAGCATCACGGTGTCGCGCGGTGGCGCAAAGGCCAGCGTCAGCGTGTCGCGCGGGACGGCGCCGTCGTGGCCAAGCTGCCGCGCACGCCAAGGCTGGTACTGCGCCCACACCGCTCGCACCAACTCGGGCGGGACGCGCAGGATATCTGCGGCCTCGTCCGCGGGACTCCACACGAAGAGCGAAAGTTCAGAGGGACGCCCATCATCGTACGGGGCGAAGGCGTCAACCGGCACGTACACCCGAACCTGCTTTGTCTCGTCCTCGACAATCGCCGAGGTGGCGTGCTTGCGAATCGATGCAGAACCATTGAGCACCGACGGAACCAGCTCACCGTCACGGCGCACTTCTGCATTGATGGCGTCGTAAATCGGATTGTACGAGCGCGGCACACCGAACACCGCGCCTCGCGCGATCGCTGCAAACTGCGCCAGCTGTCCGCGCGAGCAGTCCATGCGCACTGGATCCGCCGGCAGAATCGTGAATGCAACGGTCGGCCTCGCCGACGCCGCTGAGTCAAACTCCACCCAGGGACGCAGTTCCGCCGCTGCCTCTACGACCGCATCGGAATACTGCAGCGCGGCTTGGCAGCCACGGGCGTGCTGCACCACCAAGCTGTCGGCGGCGAGTACATCGAGCGCCATCGGTGTGACCACCAGCACTTGATAGCGACGTCCAAAGACGAGGAACGACGCACTGGAGCGACCGTGCTGGCGGACCTCGCTGCGCCAATTTTTGAACGCGGTATCCTTGGGGCTCGCTGTGAGGACTGAGTCAGGGCGCGCAGGCGCCAGCGTCGGCACTCCCGTCTGCGCCGCCTGTGCCGCCACGGACGCAAAAGGCGGGGCGAGAACCAAGGTCACGGCGCACAAGCTCATCGCCAATCGCATCGCGTTGCGCTCCGTCATCAAAGCTCCTTGATGAACATCTGCACGGCATTCACACCATCAGGATACTCTCGAATTCCCACTGCCCGGTACCCCAAGGCCTCGTGAAAGGCGATGGACACCGGATTCGGTGGCCGCACATTCACTTCCAACGCCACACAGGGCCAAACACCCGCTTGAAACTCGTGCAGCTCTGCGTACATCGCACGCCCCACACCCATACGGCGAGCGCGGGCCGCTACTACTACCCTATCTAAGTATAGAAAACGCAAATAGCGCTCGCCAAACCACCTGTAGTTCCCGCTCCAGTATGATGTCTCCGAGGGGATGCACAACACGAAGCCGAGGAGCCCCTGGGGGTCCTCGGCCACGGTGAAGTGCGCGCTCAGCGCCGCGATCTTCGCAAACTCGTCCGGAGTCAGCGCGTTGACCTGCGGTACCTCGCTGTTGTTGAGAGCGAGCACCGCCGCAGTGTCCGCGGCGGTGGCCGGTCTCAGCGAAAAACCCATCACGCGGCGGGCCGCTCCGCGCCTAGCATGTCGTCATCATCAGCCACCGGCGCCGGACGCGGCGGCGGCAAATCAGTGCTCGGCACAATCGGCTGCTGCCCTGCCGAACGCACCTGACGGTTGAAGCGCTCAAGGTCTTCGCGCAGCACCTTGTCCAAACGATCCGTCTGGATCTTCAGACTCGCGGAGACTTCGTTGTAGACCTCAACAGTTTGGTCGGTAGGACGGAACGGTCCCGACCCAGCGACGCCGGCGAGTGCAGCAATCTTGTTGTTGATGCGAATCGGGAAGTTGAGCGGATCCTGCGAGCTCTGATTCTTCACCTGATAAATCTGCTCTTCCACCGCAGCGAGCTGCGCGAGCAGTGCATCTGCGTTACGACGAAGACGCGGCGCCGCATTCACCCGCTCTTCGATCTGTGCGCGCACGTTACGAATCGTACGCACCGCATTATTTGCTTCGCTCGTCTTGTCGCGCACACGAATGAGGAAGTCGAACTGCGCATGCAAGTCGGCAGCAGTTGCCGGTGAGCGCGGATCGTTGAGCAAGTTCACGCGCGCCGTCTGCGGCGCGTCGGTGCCAACAGTGAGACGCACCGTGTACGCGCCCGCTGGTGCCACCGGACCAGTGAGGCTACCGGCCCACATGATCAGTCCGGGGAACGTGACCGCATCTGGGTAGCGCATGTTCCAGTTGAACGTGTTCAGTCCACGCGCATTGCCCGGACGCGCGCCCGGCGTTGTCGCCGTGCTCTCGTACGACTTGATCACACTGCCGTCGGGCGCGAGGAACTCAATCTTCACTGGCTGAGAGTCGCTCGCGATGTGGTAGTACACCACCACGCCGCTCGCCGGATTCTGTCCCGGACGGCTCGCCAGCGCGGCTTGCGCAGCACCGCCACCACCAAATCCACCGCCGCCCCACTGAATGCGATACGCATCGCGCGGCTGATACAAATGTGCCGGCTTCGCGGCAATCTCAGGCGTCAACTGACGCAGCGCCGAGAGATCGTCCATGATCCAGAAGGAACGACCGTGAGTACCGGCCACGAGATCGCCTTCCTTGATGACTAAGTCATGCACCGGCACCGGCGGCAGATTGCGCTGCAGCGGCTGCCAGTTGGCTCCATCATTGAAGCTCACCCACACACCGCGCTCCGTACCAGCGTACAACAGACCGCGACGCTCCGGATCTTCGCGCACAACACGCGTGAACTCTGTGGCCGGCATGCCAGTCACAATCTTCGTCCACGTCGCGCCAAAGTCACTCGTCTTCCACAACGACGGCGAGAAGTCGTCAAGCTGAAAGCGATTCGCTGCGACGTACGCCGTACCTTCGTTGAACTTCGACGCATCAATGATGCTGACGCGCGCGAAGTCGCCAATGTTGCGCGGCGTAACATTCGTCCAGTTCGCGCCACCGTCGCGCGTGATCCAGATGTAGCCGTCGTCGGTGCCAGCCCACAGCGTGCGACCGTTTACCGGCGACTCGGCCAGCGTGAAGATCGTGCCGTAGGTCTCAACGCCCGTCTGGTCCTTCGTGATCGGGCCACCCGACGCGCCCATCGTGCGCGGATCGCGACGTGCGAGCTCCGGCGAGATCATCGCGAAGCTCTGTCCTTCGTTCGTGCTCTTGAAGAGACGGCTGCCGCCTACGTACAGCACCTTCGGATCGTGCTGCGACACAACAATCGGGAACGTCCACTGGAAGCGGTACTGAATGTCTTCGGAGCTGTGGCCCATCGGATTCAGCGGCCACGCATTGATGTTGCGCTCGAGGCCCGTGCGCATGTCCTTGCGCGTCAGGTAGCCGGAGTACGATCCGGCATAGATGACATCTGGGTCTGCGGGATTCGCAGTCACATATCCCGACTCACCGCCGCCGGCGTCCTTCCAATCGGCGATCGAAATCGTGCCTTCGCTACGGCTCGGTCCGCAGAGCGTCGAGTTGTCCTGCTGCGCGCCGCATACCCAGTAAGGGAAGTGATTCGTCGTGGAGACGTGATACATCTGCGCTGTCGCAAACTCTTGATCCGTCCACGTGCGACCACCCGTGAAGCTCACGTTCGCGCCACCGTCATTGGCCTGCACCATGCGCTGCGGATCGTTGGGCGCAATCCACATGTCATGATTGTCGCCGTGCGGCACTTGGATCTGCTGACGGAAGGTGCGACCACCATCGGTGCTCTTGAAGAACTGCACGTTCAAGCCGTAGATGACGTTCGTGTCCACCGGATCCGCGAAGATCTTGCTGTAGTACCACGCACGCTGACGCAGCGAGCGATCGCGATTAATCCATTCCCAAGTCTGGCCCGCATCGTCAGAGCGATACACGCCGCCTGAATCGTTTTCAATGACGGCCCACACGCGTCGCGAATTCGCCGGCGACACTGCAAGACCGACCTTGCCCCACACGCCCTTCGGCAACCCGCGATTGGCCGTGAGCTCGGTCCACGTCGCGCCACCGTCGGTGGTCTTCATGATGCCGCCACCAGGACCGCCAGAGTTCAGCATCCACGGACGACGATACGCGTGCCAGAATGCGGCGTACAGCGTGTTGGGATCGTTCGGATCCATCACGAGATCGCTGATGCCGGTAGAATCGTTGCGATACAGAATGCGATTCCACGTGCGACCGCCGTCCATCGTCTTGTAGACGCCGCGCTCGGGATTGTTACCGAACGCATGGCCCAACGCACCGACGTACACGATGTCAGGATTCGTGGGATGCACACGCACGCGTGCGATGTGGCGCGTTTCGGCGAGACCCATCAGCGCCCACGTGCGGCCGGCATCTGTGGTCTTCCACAAACCGTCGCCGTGCGACGTGTTTCCGCGAATGTGCGTCTCACCGCCGCCCACATATACGATGTCCGGATTGGACTCCGCGACGCCGATCGCGCCAATCGTGCCGCCGAACGCATTGTCCGTGCTCGGCTGCCAGTTCATTCCGCCGTCGGTCGTCTTCCACACACCGCCACCAACCGTTCCCATCCAGTACTCGAGCGGGCGCGTCGCCGAGCCGCCGACCGCGACCGAACGACCCCCGCGGGCGGGGCCAAGTTCGCGCCAGCGCAACGCGCGGAACGCCGAGGTATCAACACTTTGCGCCGCACTGATGCTGGGCAGCCCGAGCAACAGCGCACCGACAAGCGTGAGGAAGCGAGACAGTTTGAGCGTATTCCGAGCAAACACGAGCAGAACCTCCGACGGGGTGGGAACCGCAGTGGCAATCAACAAGATTATAGAGGGCAGGATTGAGTACCTTCTCTCATCACCCGACTCCCCTTCCTATATATGATGCACTCTTTGACGGTTACGCGGGGCGCCCTCGCGGCGTTTGCTCTCCTCACGATCTCCGCCTGCGCCGGCGAGACGGCCGTGGCCGAGGCGCCGCTGGCGGTGGTCTCCGAGGGTCTCGCCACCCCCGAGTCCGTACTCTGGGACGCGACGCGCAATGTCTGGTACGTCAGCAACATCAACGGCTCGCCGCTCGGCAAGGACGACAACGGATACATCCTCCGCCTCTCCGCCGATGGCGCAAAGCTGGACAGCGTTCCGTTCATTAACGGTATCGATGCCGACATCATGCTCAATGCCCCCAAGGGCATGGCGCTCGTCGGCGACACGCTGTGGGTTGCGGACATTGATGCCGTCCGCGCGTTTGACGTGAACACTGGCAACGCCGTGACCACGCTCGAGTTGGGCGCGCAGGGTGCGACGTTCTTGAATGATGTCGCCGTTGGTGGCGATGGCACGGTCTACATCACGGACTCGGGCATCAGCTTTGGTGCCGACGGCTCTGTGTCGCATCCGGGCAAGAGCCGCGTGTTTCGTGTGAGCGGACGCATTGCTCACGAAGCGGTGGTGCTGCCGGCCGAGAGCGCTGCAAATGGAATCGCGTTCGATGCGGCCAACAATCGTTGGCTTATCGTTGGATTCAATTCGCCCAACGTGTTTGCTTGGAGCGTTGGCAGCGACAGCGTCACGGTGCTCGGCACTGGCCCTGGCGGCGGCGATGGTCTCGTGATCTTGAACGACGGCTGTGCGCTGTATTCGAGCTGGGCGGATTCATCGCTCACTGTGTTTGCCGACGGCATCTCCACGAAGCTGCGTGGCGGGCTCTCGGCCCCGGCAGATCTGGGCTACGACGCGCGACGCAACATTGTCGCCGTGCCGCTGTTTCAGGACAATCGCGTTGAGTTTTGGCAGCTGAAGTAACTAGCGTGCGCCATCGTCCGTTCACGCTGGCGTGGGCCGAAGCGTTTCGCGACGCCATCGAAGCCGACGCATTGTATCGCGCGGCAGCAGCGGCGTGGACGTGGCCGGTGGCGTTTGTGTTAGAGCCTGCGCCAGAGTTTGGCTATGCAGACCCGATTGCGGTTGAGCTCACGCTCGACCGCGGTCGGTGTCATGGCGCAGCGGTGACGGCACCGGATTCTGTCACTGCTCCCATCGTACTTGCCGCACCGTACGCAACGTGGAAAGCGCTTGTCACGGGAGCGCTCGATCCCATCGCGGGCGTCACGCGCGGACTGATTTCTGTTCGAGGGTCGATGACCGTGTTGATGCTGAATGCACGCGCGGCAACCGCGTTGCTCGCGTGCGCGAAATCAATCCCAACATTGTTTCCAGACGAGGCGTGACGCGCGACTAGAACGTCGCGCCGCACGCCTCAAGCTTTGCCTGCAGCCCGCCGCGCAACTCATCGCCCGCGCGCACCACGGTGACATCTCCCCGTGGGGTGACAAGCACCAACGTGTCGCCCGACTCACGACGAATCACCGGCGCGTTGAGTACGCCGAGTAGTTCCGGCGGCGCGCTCACACGCCAGCAGCCTTCCAGGGTGCGAGGAGGTGCGGGAGCGGCGGCCGGTGCCAGCTCCTGCGCACGCGCAATCGCGCCACGCGGTGCATCCGAGGACAAACGGGCGCGGCGACTTGGCGCTGCATCGTCTCCGCGTGTCGCATCGAGTACGCGCGGCGATGGGATTACGGGCGGACTCACCGGGGGAGTATTTGTCGTCTTCTCAGCGACGCCCGCCCCTGCGACATCTGTGCCTGCGGCAGTTGACGCCTCCACCTGCGCGATAGTGGGCGGTGGCACTGTGGCTGTCGGTGACGGAGGTACAGGCGACGCCGCCGACACCGTGCGATCCGCAGTATTCGCTGGACCCATCGTCGGAACACTCGTTGGCGCTGACATCGTCGGCTGCGGCGCTACTGCACCGTCAACACTTGTGGCCGACGGACGAAACGGCTCCGACGCTTTGTCGCGGAGCGCGTACGCAGTTCCCGCAACCACCACTACGGCCGCGGCAACTTTCATCCACGCCGGCATCGGTCGCATTGGCTTCGATACGTGCAACACTTGCAGCGGTTGCGCCGACGGCGCTGCGCGCGAACCCGCAGGCATCGCGCGCGGCACCGCATCGAGTGCGTCCACAATGCGCGAGCTCGCCGCAATCAGTCCGCGCGCTTCGGCCACAGCCGCAGCCCACGCTGCGTCGGTCGCCACCAAGCGCTCAATCTCCGCCGACTCCGCCGGCGTGCACTCGCCGTCGAGCCATTGGTGAATCATCCCCTCGTCAGGACGCGACATGCGCGCCTCCTCGGCCACCGGCCGCAATGTCTTCATAAGTCTCCGCCAATCGACGACGCGCGCGCGACAACGTCGTCCCTACGGAGCTCTTCTCGATCTGCAGTACGTCCGCAATCTCTTGGTAGCCCAACCCTTCTTCTTTCAGCAGCAGCGCTTGGCGATCTCGCTCAGTGAGTGTCGCCAACGCCTGGCGCGCCATGCGCAATCGTTCGGCGCGCTCGTCGGTTTGTTCATCGTCTTCTGCTTCGTCGTCGCGCGCTTCCGCGGCCATCAACTCCAAATGCCGGCGATTGCGCGCATCGCGTCGTGCTCCATCGCGCACGAGGTTGTGCGCTACTGCAAACACCCACGCACGCTCGTTCACCATGTCGCCCTCCTGCCGCAGCGCACGGACGAACGTCTCTTGCGCCACTTCCTCCGCCCAGTCGCGGTCGCCCAGCCGGCGCGTGAGATAGCGCACGAGCGTGGCATGGTAGGTGACGAAGAGACGTTCGGCCATGTCCACGCGCGGTTACCAGTCCCGAGTGATGGCCGTGACATCTGCCAGACTCAACCGCTCCACACCATCAGCGGCGAGCACCACCGTCACCGCGCGGCCACGTGCTTCCACGCGATCGCCCAGGGCGAAGACTTCTCGGAGTTCCGGCGTGCGGTTCATCAATGCGAAGTATGCATCCGAATACGGTCGCACGCGTACTGTGCGAGCCTGCGGCGCGGCGGCGCGCGTGTCCGTCCACGTGCTGTCCTGCAGCACAAACATGCGCGAGGTGGTGCGCCGCGTGCTGGCCACATCCATTGCCTTGTCCTGGTCGCCCACCGAGCGCGACGCACGCTGCGTGGCTGCTTCGCGTGCCTGATCAAACACCGTCGGAGCAGGCGGCGCCGACGCAGTCCCAGCACCCATCGCGTCTACACGACGCATCTGCGGCGAGCGTGTGTTGCGGCCACTCGTGTTTGCGGGGACAGTCATGCCAGGCTCAAGCACTAGGTACGAAGTGAACACAGTAGGAATACCCCAGCGCTCGCCGAGTGTTTTGATCTCGGTGTCGAGTTCACCGCCAGCGTTGCTGCGACGGCGCTCGGCGCTCAGCCACCCAATACGTTGCGTCGCCCACAAGCGGCCTACGAACGCGTCTTGGGTGCGCGATGCGGGAAACGCAGCGTTCGTCGTCCACGTCACATCACCGTCTGCACCCTGGCCCGTGATGGAAATGCGCGCCGACTCTGCGCTACCTGTGTAGCGCGCGAGAATCGTGAGCTCTTGCCCCGCAAAGAGATCAATGCGGCCAGCGGGCATCACTTGCAACAGGGTGACGCCCTGTGCGCGCACGCGCAGATCGGTCGCAATCGGTGTCGTGATGCGCTGTGCCACAACACCTACGACACGCTCGACGTCTTCTTCGGGGCGCACAAAGTGTGCCGTGCCCGCGCCGTCGAGTGCGAGCTGTTCGAGCAGCGCCGCGTTTACGTCTGCGCCCATGCCGAACGTGAACACGCGACGAGCGCCACGACGTTCTGCCGCGCGTGCAGCGAGTCGCACCGGATTCTGCTCACCCACCGTGGGTGCACCATCAGTCAGGAACAACACGATGCCAAAGCGATCGGCCGGCGTTGCCGCTTCCAGCGCGCGGTCGAGCGCGCCACCAATGTTCGTGCCGCCGGTGGCGCTCAGTCCGTCGAGCCACTCTTCTGCGGCGCGCAGTGTTGCTGGCGTCACGTCACTCCACCCTTCAGCGAAGTCATTCACGTCGCTCGAGAACGCGATCAAGCGAAAGCGGTCCGTGCGGCCAAGTGAGTTGAGCAGCTGGCGGCCTGCCGCTTTGGCTTGGCGCATCTTGCCGCCACTCATCGAACCCGACACGTCGATCACAAAGGTCACGTCGCGCGGAGTGCGCGTTGCGGTGCGCGTCGGCGGTGAGAGTGTGATCAACACATAGCCTTCGTTCGCACTCGGCGCGTGCGTTAGCACCGCCATCGCGGCACCGCGCGTACGCACCGGCACGAGCAACGTCACTGTGCCGGTGGCGTCAGTCACGGTGAGTGCGCGTCCCACCATCTCGGCGCGATGCGTGGGCGACCACGCGTCACCAAAGCCATCGCCTTCCGGCCAGTTGAACGTGAGCCGCGTGCCACTCGCCGCGGTGCCTTGGCCGCGCGGTGCCGGTACGTCAACGCGCAACGCATCGCCTTCGCGTTCGGCGATGGCGCGAAAGCGCACCGTCACGGTGCGCGTCTCGCCTGGCTGAATCGGAAAGATGCGCGTGCGCAGAATGCCTTGATCCATCCACTCCACCAGCGCGGGATCTCGCTGACGGCGCACAATCTCTTCGTAGATACGACGCGCGTCGCCTGCGTCGCGAATCTCGCCGTTCACCATCTCGCCATCAATCATCAGCGCGAGATCTTCAAACGCCGCGTTGCGTGGCAGCGGCAACACGTAATCGGCTTCGCCGATTGTGCGGCCTGTGTTGGTCCACCGCTCAGTGACTTCGTAGCGGAGCACGCGCCCCTCGAGCACCACGCGCACTT
>JAYUWY010000332.1:0-1547 GCA_043753285.1 Gemmatimonas sp.
CCGCGCCGCGGTGACAACCATGGTGTCCACCGACTGCGGCGCACGCTGCTCGGGACGCTGTGCCACCAGCTCAGTCCCGAGCAGCAATGCCGCCACGCACGCGAAGCGACGATCAGTTCGCAAGGCGCTGGTAGCGCATCGTGATCTGACGCGACGTGCCCGTGGGGCCGTAGTAGTTCACGAGCTGCACTTTAAACAACACGCCGGCGCGACGCACGAGGTACACGTTGAACGTGGGCCAAATCTGATTGTCCGTGCCCGTGATGTTGTAGCGATACCACGGCTTGGTGGCAAACACACCGCGGAACGCATCGGTGCTATACGCTTGGGCCGGTACCGTGGCGGCGTAGGTGTGCGTGATGTTGTCGTACGGCGTGCTGGTGTCGAGCACTGCGCGCACACTGCCGCTGCCCGATACGCCGCTACTCACGCGAATCGTCCAACCACTGAATTGCAAATCCCAGTTGCTCGCCGACGTGACAGCGCCGGTGGTGAGATCCACGTACACAGGCATCGTGCCCACGACGAACTCCAGCGTGTCAGTTGTATTGAACGCGGTGCCAGCGCTCGGCTGCACTGCGAACTCCAGTTTCACCGTACCCATCGCCGTTGCGCTCGCGCCCGTGATGGAGAGAATTCGCATCTTGCCAAGTACGGCCGTCGGCGATCCTTCGCGTACAATCCACGTGCGATTGGCGACGATGGTCGCGGCGGCGCCGCTGCCCGTGTACCAGCCGTTGATCGCCGTGGTGAGGACGTCCGAGCCAAACGTCGCGGTGGCGGCAGCACCCGCAGTCACGGAGTCGAACTCGGCGAGCTCAGACGCTGGCGTCATCGCCTGTACTTCAGCGTTCGACGCGCCTTCGTTGACGCAGAGGCACGCGATTTCAACGCCGCCCGGTCCAGCTGCGCCACCATTCGTGGTGACGGTGGTGCCGAAGAATCCCAGCGCCCACGCGGTGGACGTTCCAGACGTCGTCACGGTCACCGGCTTGAGCGAATCCCCATCAACAGCAACGTACGTGAAGGCGGCGCTGGCATCGACCGTGATGGTGCCGGCCTGCGGAAGGGTGGCAGGCGCAGTGACGCCGATATCGCAGGCGCCGAGGGTGAGGACGCTCGCGAGGAGCGTGACGTTACGCAGTTTGCAGGATTGGCGCATTGGAGATCTCTGAAGGATGTGCAGTGATGTGATGGAAGCCGAAGACGATGAGTGCGAGGCCCACGAACTCGGTGACGTAGAGGACTTCGACAAGGCCAAAACGCGTGAACGTGCCGCCAATACCTGGCAGCAACGCACCCACCGCGATGAAGAAGTTGCCCACCGCGCGATGGCGCTTGGCGGGGATGCCAGCGTAGCGATACGCCGACCAGAACGCGCCGCCGACGAGGAAAATCACGGCGTAGAGGTTCACAAACGGACTAAACCCGCGCACCCACTGCCACTCGAGCACGGCGCCGCTCAAACGATGCGGCTCGGCGAGTGCCGCGTTCACAGGAGACAGAAACACGAACACGGACGCAGTGACAATCACCGTCACCAGCGC
>JAYUWY010000333.1:0-1546 GCA_043753285.1 Gemmatimonas sp.
AGCGAGCGACTGAGCGGCTGCGGGAGCAGCTGGAGGGAGTAGCGTATGCATGAAGAACGTCAGAATACCGAAGAGTTTGCGGCGATGATCGCCGCGCCACTCAAGGCCGATGTGCCGCTGAGTGCCAACTTTGATGCGCGCGTGATGGCGGCAATCGCCGAAGCGGCGCAGCCGTGGTGGCGTCGTCGCCGCACGATGACGCTCTCGCCGCTGGGCGGACTCGCGTTGGCTGCTGGTTTTGGTGCGTTGATGGTGCTCTCAGGTGTTGGCATTGGCCGCACGCTTTCCACGCCTGTTGCGGCGATGGCGCCGGCATCAGACACCGTGCATCTCGTGCGCTTTGTGATTGCGGCGCCGGGCGCGCAGACGGTTGCGCTGGCTGGTGACTTCAATGGATGGTCCCGCAATGCGACGCTGCTCGAAGACATCGATGGTACGGGACGCTGGGTGGTCACGCTGCCAATGAGGTCGGGTCGCCACGAGTATGCTTTCGTCGTGGACGGCAAGCAGTGGCTGGTGGATCCATTCAGTGCGGCCAATCGCGATGAGTTTGGCCAGGAGAGTTCTGTGCTTCTTGTGGGGAGTGATCCCGTGCGCGGCGCGTGATCGGCGGAATCCTCCGACGCGCATTGAGCGCCGGACGTCTCGTGACGCTCGGCGCGCTGTGCGTTGCAGGGGGACGCTTGGACGCGCAAGTAGCGAGCGCTTCCGTGGCACTTGGTGTCGTACAAGTGCGATTTGCGGGTAATCCAGCATTCACTTCGACGACGCTGACACCTGCGTTCGCGCTGCGTGCACGTCATCTCGCTCTCGCTGCGCAGGCCACTTTTGCTCAACTCGGCACGGCGGGTTGGTCCACGCAGGGCAACGCGCAAGCATCGCTATTCACCGGAGTCTCGTCGCGCGGATTGATGCTTGAAGCCGCCGGTGCGATGGGAGGCAGTTCGTATCCAGGCGGCACCAGCACGGCGCAGGGTCTGGGTGCTCTGCGCGCGCACTGGCTCGGAGTGTCGCGCGCGGCATGGGTGGGCGCCGCGATGGGCCGCATGAATGACGGTGTGGAGTGGCGTGGCGTGCAACAGGGTGAACTTGGCGTCACGTTGAGCGGCCAACTCCAGCGCTTCACTGTGATCGCAACGCCATCGATCACCGACGAGACGCTCAAGTACACAGATGTGCTCGCGGTGTTGTCCACGGGAGCAGGTGCCCTCGATGTGTCGCTCTCACTTGGTGCGCGCAGCGGTGCAAAGTTGCCCTTTGAGGGCGGCGAGCAACGCGTGTGGGGCGGTGCGTCGCTGCAGCTGTGGCTCGCGCGCTCGACATCGTTTCTCGTGGGATTCGGTACGTATCCCGTGGATGCCACGCAGGGATTTCCTGCGGGACGTTTTGTCTCCTTCGGCTTGCGACTCGGCGAGCGACGCTCTGCGAGTGCACTGGCGCAATCTGGCGCGCGTCGGACGATTGCCTTGGCGCGCGAGTCGGGATTACGAGAGTTCAGTCTGCGGGCGGCCGACGACGCGACGCTCGCACTGCGAGTGCGCGCGCC
>JAYUWY010000334.1:0-3198 GCA_043753285.1 Gemmatimonas sp.
GACTCCGCGACGCCGATGATTCTGCGCTACGCGCGGCATGCAACCCCACAAGTGCGGCGCGCAGCAGCTCGCGCGGCGGTGGCGACGAAAGACACGCTCATTTTGCGTCGCCTCGCGCGGGATGTGGATGCCAACGTGAGTGAGGCCGCAATCACTGGACTCTCGACGGTCGCGGGGCACGCGTACGACTCGCTCTACCTCGCGCGCCTCGCATCAGCGCAGCCACAGGTGGCACTCGCGGCCGCTACCGCGCTGAAGGGTTCCACCCACGCGGCGTTGGCTTCTAGCGCACGCGCCGCACTCGATAGCTATATGCTGCGCGCCTGGGCATCGGAACGCGATGTGCGCGAAGCGTTGCGCGGCTTGCTCGGCGACACCACACGCGAGCCCTGGCAGCTGTGGATGGAATCGCCCCTGCCACCGAGCGTCGTGGCGCTGGCGCTGGGCGAACAGCTGTATCTCGAAGTGGAGATGGTCGCCCGCCACGGCAGCCGTCGGTTCACCGTGGAGCTCCGCGGCGATGTTGCCCCGATTATGGCGGCGCGCATGCTCGCTGTTGCGCAGTCCGATGCGTACGAAGGCATGCAGTGGCATCGCGTCGAGCCCGTCTTCGTCATTCAAGGCGGCGGTGCACTCGGCAACGAGTACTCGGGCGCTGGCGCGTTCTTAGTGGATGAGCTCAGCACGCTCGCGCATCCGCGCGGCAGCGTCGGTATGAGCACGCGCGGGCACGACACAGGCGACGAACAGTGGTTTATCAACATGCGCGACAATCGCCGCCTTGTTGGTGATTACACCGTGTGGGCGATGGTCGTAGATGGCATGGATGTCGTGGACCAGATTCTCGAGGGCGACGAAGTCGCCTCGATTCGCGTGGTCAGCGATCCGCGGGCTCGATCCCGCCCCTGAGGCGCGCGAGCAAGCTAATCAGCGCCTTTTGATCGTGCTCGGAAGGCAAACCGCGGGTGACGATGCCCGCGGTTTCCTTCACGAGCCGGTCCATCGCACTCAAGAGGCGCAGCCCTTGATCGGTGATGACGCAGTGCACGACGCGACGATCACCTTTCGCGCGTGCGCGCGACACGTGCCCCGCTTCTTCGAGTTTGTCCATCACGCGCGTGATGCCTGGGGCTTCTTCGATAAGACGATCGCGCACCGCGAGAGTGGGAAGTCCATCGGGTCCCGCACCACGAAGGATGCGGAGCACGTTGTACTGCGCCACGGAAATTCCATACGGCTCCACGCGCTGTGAGATCGCCCGGCGCACGAGTGCTGCTGATCGCAGAACTGCGACCAATGCCTCGTCCGCCGGCGTCTCAAACGGCTTGGACTGCTTCAGTTCTTCCTGCAGGGAGCGTTCGGGCATGGTCAAAGCTAGAACCGAATCGCGACGGTCGCCAACAGGGTGCGGGTCGCCACAGGGAAGAAGTACCGATCGGTGCCGTCCGTGTAGCCGCTGGCGTACGCTGTTGCATTAAACAGGTTCTGCACTTGGGTGCGCAGCGTGACGGCTCTCATGGTATAGGCAAAACCCGCATCCGCGAGCGTGAAGGCAGGCGTCACGAGTACGCTGTTGCCATCGTTGGCAAGCTGCGACGCGCCCACATGGCGCGCACTGAGCGTGATTTCCAGTGACGACGTCGCGCTCCACGCGGCCTGCGCGTTGGCAATCACCGCGGGCGTGAGCAACGGCCGCACATTGGTGTAGGTGATGCTCGCCGCTTCGTCCGTGAACTCCGCGATGCGGGCGCGCAGCAGCATGGCGTTGCCCGTGAGCTGAAGACTCTCGCGCGCCTGCCACACCATCTCACCTTCCACGCCCATGCGCGACGAGCGCCCCACGTTGCGCCGCAACTGTGAGCCCGTCACCGAGAGCTGACCAATGGGCGCAATCTCGTTGCGAAACTCCATCACGAAGCCGTTCACGCTGCCAGAGACGGCACCGCGACGAAAGCGCGCGCCCACTTCGAGATCCGTGAGTCGCTCGGGCTTCACCTGCGTGAACGGCACGAGCTCTGCCGCGGCCGCGTCGTCCAGATCATCGGCGCCAGCGAACATGTCACCGCGCGTAGGCTCGCGTCCCGCCTGCCCCAGCGATGCGAACAGCTCCAGCGACGGCCGCGCGCGATACGTCACGCCAATCTTCGGATTCACAAACACCCAGTCCACCGTCGGCTCGCCAAACGCTGTGCCTTCCGTGGGCTCGTAACGGAACGCTGCGCGACGAACCTGCACATCGACGTGCCAATCCACTGCCCCGCGCGTGATGGTGCCCTTCACGAAGGCGCTCTGCTCCTGCTTGTGCCCCGTGTTGTCGTACACGCGCGTCGTGACATCGGGCGTGACATTCGCATAGTGATCGCGCGCGTAGTCGCTCACGTGCGCGCCCGCAGCGAGTGAGCCGCGCTCGCCTGTCCAGCTCACTACGGAGAGCGCGCCGTACCACACGTGATCCAGATTGAAGCGCCAATACGTGGGATCACCGATATCGATGTCGTACCAACCACCAGCGGTGTTGCGATAGCCGGTCGTCGTCAGCGTCATGCCCGGCTTCAGCACGCGCGTGTACTGCGCGCTCAACATCTCCTGACGAAAATTGTCGCGCTCATCCTCGCCCATCGGATTCTCACGCGGATTCGCATCCAACTGCGCCTCACTCGGCGCATAGTACGCGAGCTGCATCTTCGAGCGTCCCGCGAAGCCGGTGATTTTCACCGCATCGCGATCGCCGAACCATCCAAACGACGCAAAACCAGACAACGCACGGTTTCCCGAGTGATCGCGATAGCCGTCCGTCTCCTGCGCGGAGAGTCGCGCGTACGATGCAAACCGTCCGCTGGCGCCCACGGGGCCTGTGGCGGCCTCCACACTCGTGCGACGCGTACCCCACGAGCCACCGCTCATCTGCACTTCACCAAACTTTGGCGTCGTGAGCAGTGGCAGTGACTCAAAATCCAGCGAGCCCGCAAAGGATGCGGTGCCAAACCCACTCGAACCCACGCCGCGCTGTACGCGCACGGAGTGCATCGAGTTCATAAAGTCCGGCACGTTGGAGAAGTACAGCACCTGATCTTCGGGATCGTTGAGCGGGATGCCGTCCAGCGTGATGTTGATCCTCGTCTGGTCGATTCCGCGTATGCGGAGATAGCTGTATCCCCAGTAGTTCCCCGTTTCCGAGTACGAGGTGAGCGACGGCGT
>JAYUWY010000335.1:0-6340 GCA_043753285.1 Gemmatimonas sp.
AATGGACTTGATCTCCTTCACGTCGCCGACGAGTCGGAACATCATCTCGGCTTCGCAGGCGCCCGGCACGATGTTGGCTTCGGTGCCGCCGCGAATGAGGCCGACGTTCACGGTGCTGGGACCGAGCACGTCATCCACGGGGAGCTTGAGCTGCTGCAACTCTTGGAGCATCTGCAGCATTGGCGTGATGGCCGACACACCCAAGTGCGAGTACGCCGAGTGTGCTTCGCGGCCCGTGGTGCGCACGATGACGCGCTGCGCGCCTTTGCAACCTGAGGCGAGCACGCTCTCGGTGGGTTCACCGTTGATCAGCCACTTGGACGTCGCGGGGAGTTGGTTGGCCATGCGTGCGCCGTCAGAGCCGCGCTCTTCGCCAACGACGAAGAGCAGATCGACGCGCTCTTCGCCCTGATGCGCGAGGCGATTAGCTGCGGTCATCATGGCGGCGACAATGCCCTTCGCATCGCAGGCACCGCGTCCGTACAGCTTGCCGTCCGCGCGACGCGGCGGCACGTACGGCGGCACGGTGTCGAGATGTGTAGAGAGCGTGACGCCGCCGCCTTTGCGCGACGCCCACACGTTGCCGCGGCCTGGCGTGACCTCTTGCACCGTCACGTTCCAGTCGCGGGCAACCAGCCAGCGGGCCACGAAATCCACCGCCGCGCCTTCGTCGCGTGTGGTGGATGGAATCGCAAGGAGTTCTGCCGCGAGGGCGACGACGTCAACGGGTGCGCTCATAGCTGGAGAAACTTACTCCGCGGAGGCATTGTATTGCAGAGCATTATCGGACCTCCGCCCCCAAGAGCAATGGCCTTCGAATTTCTGACCCTTCGCGTACTCCACATCCTCTGCGGCACGTTTTGGGTGGGCTCCGGCCTCTACTCGACCATTTTCGTGCTCCCAGCGATGCAAAAGGCCGGTCCAGCCGCGGGTCCAATCTTCGCTGAGCTCCAGCGTCGAAAGCTGTTCACGGTGCTGCCGTTGGCGGCAGTCATCACGATGCTCACCGGCGTGCGGCTCCTGTGGATCGTCTCGGGCGGCTTCGAGGCCCACTACTTCCACACGCGCAGCGGCCACACCTTCGCCGCGTCGGGTGCGGCGAGCATTCTCGCGTTTGTCATCGCGTTGGCCGTGTCGCGTCCGGCAGCGATCAAGCTCGCTTCGCTACCGCCCACGGCCTCGGACGGCGAGCGCGCCTCGCTCAAGCGACGCTCCAACATCGCCACCATCGTGGCCATGAGCTTGCTGACGTTGGCAGCGATTGGCATGTCAGTCGCGCGGTATCTGTAGCATTTCAACGGCGTTCACCGCTTGCCCAGAGCAACCGCCCCGTCTAACATTCTGGTGACGCGGGAATAGCTCAGTTGGTAGAGCACAACCTTGCCAAGGTTGGGGTCGCGGGTTCGAGTCCCGTTTCCCGCTCTGATTGTGATGGAGCCGGACTGACGGGAGCGACCCACGGGGCGCTCCCGTTTTCCGTTGCCGGGGTGGCGAAATTGGTTAGACGCGAGGGACTTAAAATCCCTTGGGGGGAGACTCCCGTGTGGGTTCGATTCCCACCCCTGGCACTCGTTGGAACTCGCAGTTTGGAACACGCGGAACCCGTGGCACCTTTTTTCGCATCGCGGGTTAGCAGCTCGGAGAAGACCCCTTCATCCCCTCGTGGGAGGATCGCTCCGATGCGCGCCACCAACCGATTCCGCAGCTTGGCCGCTGCTCTCGCCCTCCCTCTCGCCGGCTGCGTTGAGGTTGTGGGGCCCGACACTGTCATCATCGACGACTCGTGCCGCGCGCGCCCGGTGAGCATTGGCTCGACGATCAACGCGACGCTCACCGGCTACGACTGCGTGACGGAAGACGACCAGGAAAGCTTCGTGGACTACTACGAACTCGTGGTGCACGAGACGACGTGGGTGGATCTGTACCTCGAGTCGCTGGACTTTGACGCCTACTTGATGGTGTTTGACGAGTGGGACGAACTCGTGGTCGAGGACGACGACAGTGGCGAGAGCTCGGACGCGTGGGTGCTCGTGAAGCTGCCCCCGGGGCGCTACTACATCGCGGCGACGTCGTTTGCGGGCGGCGAGACCGGCGCGTACACGCTGTTCGTCGACTAATCGCGCCATTGGTACACAGGGAGGCATCGTCGGCGACATATTTCCGACGATGCCTCCCGTGTCTTTTCCCCCTAGCACGATTGCGTGGGTCGCCGCAGGCGGCGCACTAGGCGCGTCGTTGCGATTCGCGATCGGCGAATGGGCTCGGCGCACGAGCGTACTGGACGGATTCCCGTGGGCGACACTCGGCATCAACGTCACGGGCTCGCTGTTGCTCGGCTTTATCGCTGGCGGCGCTCTGCTTGCCGATTCCGCGTCGCCACAGCTACGCGCGTTTCTCACCATCGGTGTGCTCGGCGGCTTTACGACGTTCTCGAGCTTCTCCATCGAAACCGTCGCGCTGATGCAATCCGGCGCGCCGATGCGAGCGGCGGTCTACGCGATTGTGAGCGTTGTCGCAGCGGTTGGCGCGGCGGCGCTGGGCGTTTCCCTCGGTCGCGCGTAAATGAGCGACTTCGGACGATTCTTCCTGCCTGGTCCCACGGAAGTGCGGCCGGAGATTTTGCAGGCGATGGCGCAGCCGATGATCTCGCATCGCAGCGAAGCGTTCTTGGCGATGCACGCGCGCATTGTGGCCGCGATGCAAATCGTGTTTCGCACATCGCGCCCCGTGTATTGCGTGAGTGCATCCGCGACGGCGTTGATGGAGATGGCGATTCGCGGCGCGCCAGAAGGTCCAATTCTCTCGCTTGCAAACGGTGCGTTCGCCGAACGATTTGCGCGAATTGCGCAGCAGTGTGGGCGGCGCACGCGCGTGATTACGGCGCCGCTAGGCTCCACGCACGTCTTAGAAATGGTGGAGCAGCAATTGGCTTCTGAGCCGTTTGCCGCGATGACTGTCGTGCACTCAGAGACCAGCACAGGTGCGCTCAGCGATATTCGTGCGCTCACCGAACTCGCGCATCGCTACGGTACGATGTGCTTGGTTGACGCCGTGACGAGCGTGGGCGCCGTGCCGCTCGAGACGGACGCATGGGGCCTCGACTTCGTGCTCACCGGATCGCAGAAGGCGCTCGCACTTCCACCAGGACTCGGCTTCGCCGTCGCGAGCGAAGCGTACGTGCTGCAAGCATCAGTCGTACCCGCGCGCGGTCGCTATCTCGATCCCATCGAACACGAAGAAGCCACGCTGCGTGGCGGCTCCCCCACCACGCCGGCGATTCCGCTGTTCTACGCCGCGGACGCGCAGATGAAGGCCATTCTCGCGGAAGGACTCGAAGCCCGCTGGGCGCGACACAGCGCGATGCTCAAGTACACGGAAGAATGGGTGGACGCCGAGCGTGCGCGCGGACTGCAGATCGCATTCCAAACGCGCGCAGGCGAACGGAGCCCCACGGTGAGCTGTCTCGTGCTGCCAGCGAATCGCATGTCGAGCGAAGTCACCGCGGCAATGCGCGAGCGCGGCTTCACGATTGGCAACGGCTATGGCCAACTGCGCGATTCAACGGTGCGCATTGGCCATATGGGCGATCACACAGTCGCCGAACTCCGCGAATGTCTCGCCGCCCTCGGCGACGTGCTACGCGCGTAACGACGACTCGCTACGGCCGAATGCCGTACGCATGCACCGTGTACCACACTGTGTAGGCCAGGAGTCCGCTGAGCGCAGCGTCGCCGCCGTGCGAGCGCGCCACGCCCGCTTCATCCACCGACTCCGCCGCGAGCCCCTGATGCAACGGCGCCACGCGCAGCCATTCGAGCACGTCGCCAGCATCGGGGCCAAACAACTCCGCAATGCGGCGCACCAACCGATCGCTCGGCGGCAATCGCTTGGCCGTGCGACGAAACACCGAGTCGGTGCGCTCCACCGCTTCCCACATCGGCAACCACAGCGCAGAACCCACGGCATCGTCCTCGAGATCGTGCTTGCCCGCGAGGTCCGCAACAGCCGCGAGCGTCGACTTAGAATCGCCACCCACGCTAAACAAGCGACGCAACGCTGCCCGCACAGCCGATGCGTCTTGCACTTCGCGCGCAGCGTCTTCGTCGAGCGTGCGGCTGAGCGCGTCGAGCGCGTATGCGACAACCGCATTGCCGTGTAGCGAGTACGGAAGCGCTGCTGGCGTGCGGTCGAGCGTCACTTCGGTGTGATACAACGGATGCGTCTCGTGACGCCGAGCCGCGAGATCATCACTCGTGGCGTAGAGCGTATCTGCAAGAATGAGTTCTTCGACGATTTGATCGTCACCCGTCTCGCGAATGTATCGCTCGGTGGCCACCGCATACGACGCGCAGCCTTCGAGCGTGAAGCCTGGCTCAAACAGCGTGCCGTCGAGATAATGAATGCCCCGCCCTGGCGCGTAGCCATGCAGTTCGCAGGCGCGGAGAATCAGTTCGCGTGCGAGTGGCGGATCCGCGAGTTGCACCGCGGGCACCGTCCACGCGAGCGCTTCCCAATCGCGCACCGTGACGCCCCACGCGCACCACGGCGCGCGCGAGCGTACTAAATAGTGCTGCGCATCGTCCAGCGCGCGGCCTACTCCATAGAAATACGCAAAACACAGATTCCGATTGATCAGCGCGTCGAGCGACTCCATGCCCGTACTCTGTTCCAACGTGCGCAGCGCGTCGCGCGTGGCGGTGAGCAACGCGCGCCATCCGCGGCGGCGCATCACGCCCACCGTGGCTTCGGCACCGTCGCGCTCTGGGCCTGCGGCGATGTAAAACGCCTGTTCGGACCGCTCACCCGCGCCGAGCGTCATCGAGCGCGAGATCGCGTAGCCCGGCGTGGCGCTCTGGTTCAGCGTGACCGTAGCATCGCCGTCGGCGGCGATTGCCAGCGCGCAAATCCCCGGCACGGCAACACCATCGAGAATGACCACACCGGACGCGGCTTCCTGCACGCGATGCGCGTCCTCCGCGGAGCGCGGCGTGCGCACACGCAGTTGGCGGTGGCCGAGCGTGCCCTCGAGCCCAACGGCGAGCTCAATGGGGCGCTTGCCGCGATTCTCGAAAGCAATCGTGTACACCGCACCCGCGATGTCCGCATCTTGGCCGAACGGGGCGAACACCGTGCCGCGAACAACCACGTCACCGACTGTGGAGGTAAACGTCGGCAGCCAGTGCAGTGCGCGCTCCCACGCGATGCCCTGGCGCGCCAGTTCCACGCGCTCGCCGTTTACGGAGATGCTGGGGCGCGCCAATGCCGGCCCCTGACCCTCGAGGAACTCCGCCGAACCCGCAAACTCGACCGCCGAACGCGCCCCGCGATGCAACAGGCCCACGGCATGAATGGCCCCGTCGTGCGGATGGATGCACGGCAGCGCGAGCCAATGGTTGCCCGTGAGCTGCCACGGAACTGTGGGCAGCGGGGCGAGTGCGGGATTGAGGGACGGCGAAGTAGGGCTCATAGGTTGTTCTCAGTGTTCCGGGGTAAATTACCCGTCGACTCCCCAATGCGCTTAAAAACACTACTTTCTGCTTTTCTTGTTGCCGCGCTCGCGGCCCGGCCCTCGGCGCTCATGGCGCAGCGAGTGCTGGGGCCGAGCGCCGACGCGACGACGCTGCGCCGTGGCACGCTGCGAACGACGCTCAGCGGCGACAACATTCTGCTCACTGGCCGCTGGAACGACGGCGATGCCGAAGCGCTGGGTGCTGGCCTCTCGGTGGATCTCGGTCCGGACGCGGATCCCGCGTTGGCTTCGATTCGCGACTTGCTCGCCGGGCTCAGTCTGACGGGAGTAACTCCGTCGCTCGGTCGCACGCGAGTAGATCTGCGTCAGCGGCTCGCAGTGACGCGGTTGGGCTTTGAGTACGGCATCACCAATCGCATTTCATTCAAAGTGGCCGCGCCGTTTGTGCGTGTGCGCGCCGAAGCACATCTGGGACTCGACGCATCGTCGGCAAGCGCGGGAATGAATCCGTCGCTGAGCGGCACGGGTGTCGCCGCGACGAATCGCGCCGTCGTCGATGCGTACAACAACGCAGTCGCCTCGCTCACTACGCGCCGCGATGATTGCACCTCGAACGCGAGCTCGCATCCTGAGTGCGCGACAATCATTGCCGAAGCGGCGATGGTGAATGCAGCGCTTGCGCGCGGCGCACAGTTCGCGACGGCGCTCACAAGCATTTACGGCGCGCAGGGACTTGGCGCCGGGCTCCGCTTCGTGCCGATGGCGGGATCGCCGGTTGCCACAGCGCTTGCCGGAGTGGGCGATGCACTCCGCACGGACTTCACGCGTTGGGGCGTGACCGACGTAACTGCCGGTACGGGATTGCCAACC
>JAYUWY010000336.1:0-3194 GCA_043753285.1 Gemmatimonas sp.
AGATGCGCGAAGTCAGCGCTCATCGCGCCGCCGCGTCCTCCGCAACAAACGCGAGTGTCCGTCCGTCGGAACTCAACGCCATGCGCGTCACACCACGGATGCCCATGACGCGCAAATCTGCAAACGGCGTGAGACGCGACTCGTGCCAGCGCCAAATTTGTCCCTGACCGCTGATGAGCATCGACCCATCTGGCAGCCACACGTGATACTCGAGTCCACTCGGCCCGCTCATCACAAGGCGTACGGTGGAAGTCCGTACATCGACTTCGGAGACGAGCGTCGAAGAATCCGTGCGTTGCACAAACGTGAACGCCTCACGCCCAGGCACGCGCGCGAATGCTCGCTCAATGTCGCGTGCGAGCGTATCCACGCGGTCCGTGAGCGGATGCATCAGCACTAGAACGTCAGGCGCCGGGTTAGCGAGCACGAACGCGCCGAGCACGCTGCTACCAATCCAGACGTAATAGCCCACAGGCTTGAGTCCGGGAACGATCGGCCTGCGCGGTGTGCCCGCCCAGTCGTAGGCCCACACGCGCTGCGTAGAATCCGCCTCAACAACAATGACACTGAAGCCGCTGCCATCAGGCATCGGCGTGGGCGAGTACTCCTGCTCCACCTCGGTGTTCGTGACGCGCACCGACTCGCCATTGCTGATCGCGACGCGCCAACTGTCCGCGCGGCCCGATGTCTCAATGCGCGTGTACAGCAGCGAGCGACCGTCAGGGCTGAACTGCGGCTGATTGTCGTAGCCCGCACGATTCGTCAGGTTGCGCGGACGTCCGAACTCGAGCGCGCTACCTGAGCCGGTGAGTTCCACCACCCAGACGTCTGTGCCGCCCTGCGCATGGAGTGCGAAGGGAGCGAGCAACAGTGCTGCAACTGCCAATCGAATCGCGCGCATCAGAACACTCCGAGAATGTGAATCAGCCAACGGGCAACAACACGCCACGACACTCGCCCAACCCAATACGAACCGCGCCCGGCTTCTCGCACCAGCCGCGCAGGATCACTTCGTCGCCATCCGCAAGAAACGCACGCGTCTCACCGTTGGGAAGCGTGAGCGGCTCACTGCCGCGCCACGTCAACTCCAGTAAGCATCCGCGCGACTCCTTCTCAGCGCCAGATACAGTTCCGCTGGCAATCAAATCACCGGGGCGCATGTTGCAGCCGTTGCTCGCGTGGTGCGTGAGCATTTGGCCGAGCGTCCAGTACATGCGCGTGAAGTCGCCATGCGAGATCCGCACCGGCGGTTCGTTGGCTTCGCGCATCTTGGCGGTGAGCAACCACACTTCGAGCGTGATATCAATGCCGCCGCGCGACTCGTTGCGCGCATCCTTTAAGTACGGCAGTAGCTCTGGATCATCTGCAGCGCGCGGACGCGCAGCCACGCGAAACGGTTCGAGCGCATCAAGCGTCACCACCCACGGCGAGACAGTCGTCGCAAAGTTCTTCGCGAGGAACGGACCGAGTGGCGCATACTCCCACGTCTGCATATCGCGCGCGGACCAATCATTGAGCAATACAATGCCAGCGATGTGCTGCTCAACATCCGCGAGTGGAATCGCGTGCCCCATCGCATTGCCGCCCGCGATGAACGCGCCCACCTCAAGCTCGTAGTCCATACGCGCCGACGGTCCCCACTGCGGCGGACCTTCAGGCTTTGCGACTGTCTGCCCCATCGGTCGCTTCACTGGCGTGCCTGTGACCACCAGCGAACTCGCGCGGCCGTGATAGCCAATGGGCAAATGCTTGTAGTTGGGGAGCAACGGATTGTCCGGACGCAGCATCTTACCCACGTTCGTCGCGTGATCAATGCTCGCGTAGAAGTCGGTGTAGTCGCCAACTTCTGCAGGCATCCTCATCGTCACCGAGTGCATTGGCACGAGCAGGTCGTGAACAGTCTGCGCACGATTGGATCTCGTCGCGCCGTCCTGCAGCAGCGCCGCGACTCGGTCGCGCACAGAAGATATGCCCTTACGGCCCGTGGCGAACAGCGGCGTGAGCGATTCCGCCGTGCACGCAATCACCACATCAGCCTTGAGCCCGTCGAGTAGCCCCGACTCACAGGCCGCAAGCAAATCAAGAATCTGATCGCCAATCGCGACGCCAATGCGAGACGCTTGGCCCTCCGACGGATAGAAACAGCCGAACGGCAGATTCTGAATCGGAAAGTCCGCGCCAGGCACATTCGCAGAAGCGACCCAGCTGCGCAGTGATGGATCGATTGTGGTTACGGGTTTCATAGAGACTCAGGAAGCAGGTGCACTGCAGCGAGGTCATTCACTGGCTCGTCAAACGAACACGAGCCAAACGATCCCGCAAACTTGGCGCGCGCTTGTGCAACTTGCGCGCTCGTCAAATGATATTCGCGCCACGAGATGCCGTCGTCGTTGCTCGTGATACTACCGGCATCGCTCTCCTCCAGCAGCGGCAACACCTCGGCGCCCTTCACGCCGTGAAACAAAAATGCGGCGGCAAGAAACACATTTAAGTAGCCGTACATCACGCCAGAAGGCGCGTCGGCGGCATACGTCAGCTTGTACGAACCACGCACCGGATGATGCAGTCCCGCCGTCGCCTTGAACGCCACGTGATGCTTCGCGCAACGCTTCAAGAAACGCAGCACATCCGCCGGCGCCGGAAACGCATCTGCAGTAACACCGCCGGTGCGAATCTTTGCGCGCAACCGCACCGCGTGAATTGCTTCAATCAATGGCGCAGGATCTTCCTGCACCGGAATCTCCACGTAGACGTGCATCGCCGGATACGCACTCGACAGCGCGACAATCTCTGCCGGCGTAGTGGCCTTGGCTTCAATCGTATCCACGTAGTAGCGCGCCGAGTGCGACTTGTTAAACTCGGCGATCGTTCCAGCATCACCAGCGGCCGCCAACGCAGCGAGCGGCCACGGCGCGCCGTGCGCCGCCGGGAGTGCCGCAAGGTCGAACTCATCCAACCGACTTGCTGGCAGCACAAAGCGGCCCAACATCTTGCGATGCGCACCTTCGCGGTACGACGCGTAGTTCGCAACTGCGTCGCGCATCGAAAGCGCTGCAGGGGGAAACAGCCCCGCGTAGTCCACCAAGCCTTCGAGCAGCAGCCGCATCGCGTTCACGCGGTGCCTCCGCGAATCGTCACGGTCCAGCGCCGCGGTTCACCGGGCACCAACCACGTCATCGACTGCCACTCGCCCA
>JAYUWY010000337.1:0-6324 GCA_043753285.1 Gemmatimonas sp.
GCGTCGTACGAGCGCAACTCAATGACACCGTTGTTCGTGAACCCGTTGGCGACCGTGAATGCGATGCTTCCGCCGTAGCTCGCGGAACGCGCTTCAAGCACGGCGGTCGACGATGTAATCAGCGGTGCAGAAATCTGGACGTCGGCGATCGCGACGAGGCGACCATTCACCACGATAGCCGGCGCAACGACGTTTCCATTCAGCAGCAGGAGCGAATCGCCTGCGGGCACGACGAGCGTGTCCTGCAACGACGCACCGTTGGCCACGGCAAGCCGTGAACGCACCGACGCGAGGCTGAGCTTGGCGCTGACGCCACTCAGCACGAGATGTCCCTGCTCTCCCGCAATGAGTCCACCAGCGAAGTCAGCGGAGCCGCCACTCACCGTGAGTGTGCGCGAGGCGGGAACAGTAATCGTCGAGAGATTCGTGAAGGACGGCGTCACGCCGAACTGATCAATCGTGAGATTGCCAGCGGTGAGCGTGATTGGTGCACGGTTCACGTGATGCTTGGATGTACCCTGGAGTAGGAGACTCGTGCTCGAGAGATCCAGCGTGCCCGAGTTGTCGAGTTCCAACGTCAGCGTACGGCTACCGCCCGCGCCGACGAGCGGCCGAATGATTCCGGTTGGTCCGTTCACTAGAGTTCCATTCGACACCGTCATCCCCGCGCTGTAACCCGCGTTGATGGACGTCAGTTGAATGAGTCCAGCGTTAGTGAATCCGTTGGTCACCGTCAGCACAGGCGATCCGCCGGCTCCGTTGCCGCGAATTTCGAGTCCGCCCACCGTATCAACTGTGACCGGCGCGCTCACCGTCGACGAGGCGAGCGCGACGAGCTTGCCGCGCAACTGCAGCACACCAGAGCCAGCAATGCTGCCGCCCTGCAAGTTGTACACGCCGTTGGGTGCGACGCGCACTCCCAGGCCTGTGGTCATGGTACGCGACGTGGCCTGTAGCGTTTGCGTGCCGCTCGCACCACCCAACAACAACAGTGAACCGCTGAAGTTCTGATCGAGCGTCACGGTGTACGTGCCGGCGAGATTAATCGCAACGGTATCGGTAGCGATTGGTGCGCGAGCCGCGCTCCAGTTCGCGGCTGCACTCCACAGGCCACCACTCACGTTCGTCCACGAATTCGTGACACCCGCGAGCACAATGTTGAAGGAGTTGCTGGTCGCACCGGCAAGTCCGCTCGCAATCACACTCAGCGTATAACCGTTCGCCGCTGAGTTGAGCGACAAGTTGCTAAACGTCGCCACACCATCCACTGCGTTCACCGTGAGCGAACCACCGAGCGCAGCGCTCCCTGGATTCGCGGCCAAGGCAATCGTCACCGCACCGCTGTATCCCGCGGCGAGCACATTGGTCGCGGTGCGCGCCTCCACCGTAATCGCGGGGGACAGGGCACCGTTCACCGTGCCATCGATCGGCTGCTGCGCGAATACCAGCTGCGTAGCCGGTGGCGCACCAATCACCATCGTGCCCGAGGTATCTGCCACCAAGCCCGACCCACTCACCTGCAACGTGAAACTGCCGCCCACGCTCAGCGTGAGATCAGCAAAGGTTGCAACGCCGCTCGACGCCGCTACCGACGTCGTACCACCGAGCACCGCAGAACCAGCGCCCGTCGCGATAGACACGCTGAGCGTTCCAGCGTATTCGCCCGCCGTGTTGCCTAGCGTATCGGTGACGGTTACGACAAGCGCCGGAGTGAGCACAGCGAGTGCTGTGCCGGCGCTCGGCTCCTGCGTAATCATCACACGCTTAGGCGCACCAGCAAGCACCGGGAAGGAACTCGTATACGCCGTGTCCACGCCAGCCGTCGCGGCAAACAACGTGTGAAATCCTGACTTCGTAAATGCGATATCAGCAAACGTCGCCACACCGTTGATAGCATTCACAGTCAACGTGCCGCCCATCGCGGCGCCGGCGGGTGACGCAAAGAAGCCGATGGTCACGGGACCGTTGTAGCTCGCTGCCAGTGCATTCCCCGCCGTGCGCGCTTCGACGACAATCGCCGGTGCCACGGTCACGCCTGCTATGACGCTGCTCGGGGTGGCGGTGAACTCAAATTGCGACGCCGTACCGCCGGTGACGTCAAATGCACCACTCTGCAGTCCAACGGACTGCGCCGCGCTCGCCATTAGCGTGTAGCCTGAACCCGCAGCGTTCACGGTGAGATCGTTCCAACACGCGACGCCGTTCACGGCGTTCACCGTGGTCGTGCCGCCCAGCGTGGCTCCTCCTGGGTTGGCACCGAACGTCACAGACACCGCGCCATTAAATCCGTTGCGCGTGCGGCCCACTGCGTCTTCAACCCTCGCGCAGGGCGCCGGTGCAATCACTTCGCCAATCAGCGTATTCGTTGGTTGCGCCGACCACACGATGCGATTGCTTACGGTTGGGCCGTTGTTCCACAGCGTCGTAATCAGGCTCGCGGGCGCCGCACCACGATAGATGCGCACTTCGTCAATGTCGCCGGTGAGGTACGACGGGAGTCCATCCACGCCCTGACCGAGGCGCGTGTTGCTGCCCGTGCGCGGCACCGAGGCGAATGCAAATGGTGTGATATACGGCGAACCGTTGCGGTACACGTTCACCGTGCCGGCGACCGAGTCTACCACCACCGCGAACTGGCGGAACAATCCATCCGCCGCCGGGCCCGCTGCGCCGGTCGGCTGTCCCGCGTACACGCCCATCGCGCCGTCAGCATCAAAGCCGAACTGCAACGCTGGCGCGCCGAACGTGCCCTGCGAAACGAACGGACCCGGCGCGCCCGCCCCGCCGCGATTGCGCACAAACATCGTCATCGTGTAGCTGCCCGAGGGCACCAACTGACTCGTGAACTCGGCGAATCCATTCACGCCGTCGAGTGCGAGATAGCCGTTGGTGAACATCGCGCCACCGTTGAGCGATCCCATCGCTGAACCAACTGCATCACTCAAGTCAGCGTCCAACGCGAAGTGATGCTTCAGCACCAGCGTCGGTGTGATTGCCGTGAAAGTGATTGGACTCCCGGTGAGTCCCGCCACAGTTGCCGTGAGCGTCTGATTGCCCAACGCATCGCCGAGCGTCCAGCGCGTATGCGCGAGCCCACTGGCGTCAGTCGCGACGACTGCGTTCGTCACGCTTCCGTTGCCGCTCGCCGCAAACGAAACGTTCACGCCCGCGATGGCCAAGTTGTCCGTAGCACGCACTCGGACCACCACGGAGTCAGTCAGCTGCTGTCCGCTCGTGCCGTTCTGATTGTTGCCCGACACCAGCTGCAGCGTGCTCGCCTTGGGCAGCACGGTGACAACGACCGTGTCGGTCTGTCCCGTGAGGAGGTACGCTTCGACGAGCGCCGTGCCCCGCCCCGCGAGCGTGACGCCAATGCCCGCGCCCGCATCCGTGATTGTCGCCAGCGTCGGCGTCAGCGATCGCCACGCGATGGGCGTGCTTGCAATCAGATTTGCCGATGAATCCAGTGCGACCGCCGTAAACGCAATCGCATCGCCCGAGAGCACCGTGTCCGCGGGCTCAGCGATGACCACGCTACCCGCATTTGAGCCTGTGCCCTTGTACTGCAGTGTAACCGTGGGAGGCATTGGCGGCGGCGAGCCAGCTCGCGTGGGCACCACGAGCACCGGCACCGGTCCGCCCCGGAACACGGTATCGCCCGCTGCATTCACGTAGGCCAGTGTGAGAGCGAGCGTTTCGCCTTCGGCCGAACCCAAGGGCACGGTGAGCGACAGCGGCACTTCCGTGGCGTCGCTCGGAAACTCCACCACACGGTTTACGACTTCTTCGCCGATTGAATTTTTGAGAACAACTCGCACGCGCTCAAAGGGCACGAGCTCACTCGCCACGCCGTTGGCGAACTCCCCAGGAAACTCAGTAACGAACGAGAATCCGCGGGCGACATAGCGCCCGTCGGGAGACGTTATCTCGCGGCCACAACTGACGGCGGCAAGGAGGCCCAGCCCGAGGAGGGCGAGGGGATGGCGAAAGGGGCGAATCGGCACATCTTAACGTGTGCGCCGATCCGCCCCCTCGCAAGAAATCTAGGTCACAAATCCCGCCCAACCGGCAGGACTAGAACCGGAAGCCTAGGCCCAGCGTCACCCAGCTCGATGCCCCGCTCTGGAACGGCTTGTTATACGACGCCGTCGCCTCGAGCATCATGAAGCCCACCGACACGTTGGGCGAAAACGCCCACTCTTCGGCGTCCGTCATGTAGGCAAACTCGGCGCCCAGGTCGAGCAGCGGCACTGGGGAGAAGTGCGGACCAATCTGCAGCGTCAGTTCCTGGACATCGTCAATCAGTGGATTGGCGGCCTTGAACTGCGTGTACGTCACTGAGCCCATCATCTTCACGACCATCAACGGCACACCGGCGCGGAAGTAGGCACCGATGCCCACGTCGTGCGAATCCGCGAAGTCGCCCTGCGGAAGTGCCCCGTGCAGACCGGCACGAATGTCGAGGAGCGGGAGCTGCGCCTGCGCCGGAGCGGCGGCAAGAGCGAGGAAAGCTGCAACAGCGAGAATGCGACGAAGCATGTGTGTGGCCTCTTGGCGAGAAAAAGTGACTCGTGCCTACGCCCTTAGGACGACGCGACCAGGCGTAAGGTCAACGACGGAACTGTGACTTACCGCACGCGATACAGTTGTACCCGCTCCACGCCCAATGAGTCCCGGGCGCGTCCCACCATGATGTCGTTGGCGATCCGGAGCACGGTCACGCCAGCCGGCGTCGTGGTGGCGCCCAACAGTTCGCCTTCTGCGCTCAGCACGTCCCACGTTCTGACGGTCTCTGTGGGCATGCGAAAGCGCTCCAGCCAAATGCGTCCGAGTCCATCCACCTTTACGCTCACGTACATCGGAGCGGTTTCGGGCAGCGGCAGCGCCTTTTCGTAGAACGCGGCGTACCGAGCGCTGTCGTCGCCCTTCATGTTCGCGAGCGAACTGCGCTTGAACTCTTCCCACACATCCGCCGTGCGCACCTGCGGACGATTCCACGCATACTGCGCAATGGATTCGCCGTCGAGCGAGTAGATCTCCAGCGCCGGCGCACGTCCGCTCACCACAATCAAGCGTTCGCCGTCCACCACAAAACTCGGCTCCGACGAAAGCGGGATATACGGAAAGTGCACCATGCCGTTGTGGCTGTTCACGTAGCGCGGACGACTTGGCAACGAGAGAATCGTGTCGCGCATCGCACCGAGCGAGTCGTAGCGAAGCAGCTGGTACGACGCCGGCAACACCTGGCCGGGCTCGCCGGTAATGCTGCCGCCATTCGTGAACGCTTGCACGAGCCAATCACCATTGCTGGCGAGACCGCGGAAGAACGGCCGCGGCGTGTCGGGATACAGCGTGAAGCGACGCGTCTCGCGGAACGTGAGATCGTTGTTGATCACGTGTACACGAAATGCGCCTTCGTCCACAGCGATGAGTTCGTTGTTACGAGCATAGAGATACTGCGACGAGAACTCACCAAACTCCATCGGCCCTTGACCTCTGCGCCCGAGAGCGCCGAGGTACTTGCCGGTGGAATCAAAAATGCGGAGCTCGTGCGAACCGGCGTTTGACACGACCACGCGACCATCGCTGTGGCGGTACGCGTCAAATACACGGTCAAACTCGTAGGGAGTTTCACCTTCCTCAACGCCAATGCTGAGGAACGGCACGGAGTCCACCACAATGCTGGCGGACGCCATGTTGTCACTCTTGCCGTTGCACGCCGCGCAAACGAGCGCGGCGGCAACAACAAACAATGTTCGCAAATGCATTAGCGACGCTGCCCCATGCGATACTCACGGGGCGGAATGTTGCCCTGCAGATGCGTGACGAAGTAATCCCAGCGGCGACGCATGATGTACATGCCGTCCGCGCCAAAGCCGTGACGCGCGTGCGGGAGCATGATCATGTCGAAGTCCTTGTTGGCCTTCATCAGAGCGTCCGCGACGAGCAACGTGTTGGTAGCCGGCACGTTGTCGTCCATCAAGCCGTGAATGAGCAGCAACTTGCCGCGGAGATTCGCGGCATACGTCTGATTCGCTTCGGCAGCGTAGTTGTCCGTGTTGCCGTTGCGCACGAGCATTCCCTGGTAGCGCTCGCCCCAGTCATCCTCGTAGTTGCGCTGGTCTTGATTGCCCGACTCAGCGATACCGACGTCGAAGAACTCTGGTGCGCGAAGCAACGCCGCGGCCGTGGCGAAGCCACCACCCGAGTGACCCCAGATGCCAACCTTCTCGATGTCAATGAACGAGTGACGACGAGCCAATTCCTGCATACCGGCGACTTGATCCGGAATGGAGTTGTCGCCCATGCGACCATAGTACGCAT
>JAYUWY010000338.1:0-3189 GCA_043753285.1 Gemmatimonas sp.
CTGCTTGAAGGCTCGCGCGGTGGTGAGGAGACGCGCGAACGTCTGACGCTCGCCATTGGTGTGCTCGCTGGTGGATTCGTGTTGCCCCCGCGTGGCGCGCAGGGTCTGCGCGTACTCACCGACCACGAAATCTTCCGTCGTGAACGTCGCATTCGTCGCGCACGTCGCTACAACAGCGGTGCGGCGCTTGAGCACGTCACGGCGCTGAAGCACGGCGATTTTGTCGTGCATCTCGAACACGGCGTCGGCATCTACCGCGGTATGACCACCGTCTTTCACGGCGAAACGACCATCGAAGTCGCGGTCATTGAGTACGAAGGCGGCGACCGACTCAACGTCCCGCTCTACCGACTCGATCAAGTCGAGAAGTACCGCGCCGCTGGCGAACAAGACGACGACGCGCCGCCACCCAAGCTCCACAAGCTTGGCGGCAAGCGGTGGGCCGCGCAGCGCGACAAGACTCGCTCTGCGCTGCGCGAGATGACCGCCGAATTGCTCGACCTCTACGCGCGTCGCAAGATCGCGAGCCGTCCGCCGCACCACCCGGACGGCGCGTGGCAGAAGCAGCTCGAGAGTTCGTTCTTGTTTGAAGACACGCCCGATCAGCGTACGGCTACCGAGCAAGTAAAAAAGGATATGGAAGGGCCGCGTCCTATGGACCGCGTGCTCGTAGGCGACGTGGGCTACGGCAAGACAGAAGTCGCCGTGCGCGCCGCATTCAAAGCCGTGCAGAGCGGGCGCCAAGTTGCCGTGCTCGTGCCCACGACGGTGCTCGCAGAGCAACACGCGCGCACGTTTGGTGATCGCTTCGCGGATTTTCCGGTGCGCATTGCCGTGATGAGCCGCTTTCAGACGGTGAAGCAGCAGCACGAGGCACTCAAAGAACTCGCTGCGGGCAAGGTGGACGTCGTCATCGGGACGCATCGCTTGCTCAGCCCCGACGTGGTGTTTCACTCGCTGGGTCTGATTGTCGTGGACGAAGAGCATCGCTTTGGCGTGAAGCACAAGGAGCGTCTCAAACAGCTGCGCCTGGAAACGGACGTGCTCACGCTTACGGCCACGCCCATTCCGCGCACCCTGCATCAGTCGCTCGCCGGTCTGCGCGACCTCACGCTCATGCAAACACCGCCGCGCGATCGCTCGCCGGTGCTCACGTTCATTGAGCCCTGGGACGACGCCCTCATTGATGAAGGCATCTCGCGCGAGCTCGATCGTGGCGGACAGGTGTTCTTCGTGCACAACCGCATCGAGACGATTCTCGCGGTGGCCGACCACGTGCAGCGCGTGGTCCCGCGTGCACGCATCGGCGTGGGGCACGGACAAATGAAGGAGCGCGAGTTGGAGAACGTCATGCGCCAGTTTGTCTCGGGCGAAATCGACGTGCTCGTGTCCACGCTCATCGTTGAAAGCGGCATCGACGTGCCCAATGCCAACACGATGTTTCTCGATCGCGCGGATCGCTTGGGGCTCGCGCAGTTGTATCAGCTGCGCGGCCGCGTGGGCCGCTCGCACCGGCGCGCTTACTGCTTCTTAATGGTGCCCGACCAGATCGACGAGGACGCCGAGCGCCGTCTGCGAGTGCTCGAGCACCACACCGAGTTGGGCGCAGGGTATCGCGTCGCATTGAAGGACATGGAACTGCGCGGAGCGGGGAATCTCCTCGGTCCGGAGCAGTCAGGCTTCGTGCACGCGGTGGGATTCGACCTGTACTTGCGCATGCTGGACGAGACCGTGGAGCGGATGACGCGTGGCGATGCTGCGCCTCCGCCGCCGCCCGCGGATATCACCCTCGACCAGCCGCATTATCTGCCCGACGAGTACATCGAATCCGCAGCCGTAAAGCTCGATTTGTACCGTCGCCTAGGTGCCGCCAAGGGTGCCGCCGACGTGGACGCCATTCGCACCGAAATCCGCGACCGGTTCGGCCCGCTGCCCGCTCAGGCCGAGGCGTATCTCATTGTGGCCAAGCTCCGGCTCCTCGGCGCCCTGCTTGGGGTCGAGGCCATGCTGGTGCGTGGGGACGAGGCTCGCATTAACTTCCGAGCCGAAGCCGTTCCCCGTCTGAAGCCGCTCGCGGCCGCCTTCCGGGACGTGCAGTTCCAAGTGGACGTGCGCCGCGTGCAACCTCTCTCGCTCAAGCTGACGCGACTGGGTGGCTCTTCCTTGTTGGAAGGGATTGTACGGGCGTTGCGGACCATCGAGCCGGATCCGCGGTAACAGCATTCATATCATTCCCCTTTTTGTTCTCTATGACCCGCCTTCGCCTTTCCCTGCTCGCGCTCGTCCTCGTTGCGGCCACCGCATGTGGTGCTATCAAGGACGCGATGAACGCCCACGTGGACGTCGTCGCGCGCGCCGGCAATCAAGAGCTCTCCGTTGAACAGCTCGCCAAACTGATGGCTGAATCGCAGGTGCAGCTGCGTCCCGACGTGGCCCGCACCATCGCGCAGCTGTGGGTGAACTACCAGCTCCTCGGCCAGGCCGGCGCAGCTGGTGACACGCTGGGCACGGTGGAAGCGGCGAACATGGGTATGTGGTCCACGATTGAGCAGCTGCGACTGACGGCGCTGTACGACGCGCACGCAGCCGCCGTCGCTCGTCCGGACAGTTCCAAGTACCGCGCGGCGTACGAGGCTGGCGAACTGCTTGGCGCGGCGCACATTCTGCTCACGAAGCAGCCGGAAGGACTCGGCACTGCGGCCAACGATTCCATTCGTCGTGCCGCAGAAGAGATCGCTCGCACCGTGACGTCGGCGACGTTTGCACGCGTTGCACGCGCCCGCTCGCAGGACCCGGGCTCGAAGGATCGCGGCGGTGACTACGGCGTGTTCCCGCGCGGCACGATGGTACCAGCGTTTGAAGTGGGCATCATGTCGGTGGCGCCGGGCGCCATCACGGGTGTTGTCGAGACCGAGTTTGGCTATCACATCATTCGCCGCTCGTCGTGGGATGAAGTGAAGGCGCAGTTCAGCGAGACGTACGCCGGCATGTTGCAGCAGCGCGCCGAGAGCACGTTCTTCGCGGGCGCTGAGGAAGGCGCGAACATTGAAGTGAAGAGCAACGCCGCACGCATTGTGAAGGCGATTGCCGAAGACGTGGACGCCTACCGCGGTGACCGCACGACGATTGCCACTTCGCGTCGTGGCGATCTCTCCGCTGGCCGCATGGCGATGTGGATTGGCGCGTTCC
>JAYUWY010000339.1:0-3187 GCA_043753285.1 Gemmatimonas sp.
GGGCCCGGTGGTGGAGACGACATCCGGACGGAAAGCTAGGCGGGGGGCGCCGAGGCTCCAAGCGCCTGGGAGTATGTCAGAGTACGAAATCAGCCGACACTAGACTATCTTTCGGGGCTATGACCCCGCCGTCTCTCATCCGCAATTTCTGCATCGTCGCCCACATCGACCACGGGAAGTCTACGTTGGCCGATCGCCTCATTGAGGCCACGGGCATGCTGCAAAAGCGCGAGATGAAGGCGCAGGTGCTCGACACGCTGGATCTTGAGCGCGAGCGCGGAATCACGATCAAGCTGAACGCCGTGCGCATGTCGTACCTCGCCAAGGACGGCGTGACCTATGAGCTCAACCTGATCGACACGCCAGGGCACGTGGACTTCACCTACGAAGTCTCGCGCTCACTCGCCGCCTGCGAAGGCGCGATTCTCGTCGTTGACGCGTCGCAGGGCATTCAGGCACAGACGCTCTCGAACTTGTTTCTCGCGATGGACGCGGGACTCGAGATCATTCCGATTCTCAACAAGATTGACCTCCCGGGCGCCGAGCCCGAGAAGCGTCGTCAAGAAGTTGTGGATCTCATCGGCTGCAAGCCGGAAGACATTCTGCTCGTGAGCGCCAAGGAAGGGCTTGGCATTCCGGAGCTGCTCGAAGAAGTCGTGAAGAAGGTGCCGACGCCGAGGGGTGACCCGAATGGTCAGCTGCGCGCGCTCATCTACGATTCGTACTACGACCGCTATCGCGGCGCAATTCCGAGCGTGCGCGTCGTAGACGGCACGCTCAAGAAGGGCATGAAGATTGCCTTCGGCGCGTCGGAGTCGGTGTACGAAGTGCTCGAAGTCGGCTACAACCAGTTGCGTCAGGTGCCGGCCAAGCAGCTCACGTCGGGCGAAGTCGGCTACGTCGTCGCGAGCGTGAAGTCGGTGCGCGAGACGCGCGCGGGCGACACCATCTTCGACGCCGAGAACAAGGCAACGCAGGCACTGCCGGGCTATCAGGCGGTCCGCTCGTTTGTGTTCGCCGGCATTTTCCCCACGGACACGCAGCAGTACGAAGATCTCCGCGACGCGCTCGAAAAGTTGCAGCTCAACGACGCCTCGCTGAACTATTTGCCCGAAACATCCACGGCGCTTGGCTTCGGATTCCGTTGCGGATTCCTTGGCTTGCTGCACATGGAGATCGTGAAGGAGCGTCTCGAGCGCGAGTTTGACCTCGACCTCGTCACGACGGTTTCGAGCGTGGAGTACCACGTGAAGAAGACCGACGGCACTGAGATGCTCGTGGAGAATCCGGCGCTCATGCCCCCCGCCGGCGACATCGAGTACATCGAAGAGCCGTATGTGAAGGCGCGCATTATGGTGCCCACCGAGTACATCGGCCCCATCATGACGCTCGGCACGGATCGTCGTGGCGAGTACAAGGGCATGAACTACATCGATACCACGCGTGTGGAAATCGATTGGGAGTTGCCGCTCGGCGAAATCATTCTCGACTTCTTCGACAAGCTCAAGTCCATCTCGCGCGGCTACGCGTCGCTCGACTACGAGTTGATTGGCTATCGCAAGAGCGACTTGCAACGTCTCGATATGCTCATCAACGGTGACCCCATCGACGCGTTCAGCGTCATCGTGCACGAGACGAAGTCATACGAGTGGGGCCGCAAGGTGGCGGACAAGCTCAAGGATCTCATCCCGCGCCAGTTGTTTGAAGTCGCCATTCAGGCGGCGATTGGCCAGAAGGTCATCGCGCGCTCCACGGTGAAGGCGCTGCGCAAGGACGTGCTCGCCAAGTGCTACGGCGGCGACATCAGCCGCAAGCGCAAACTCCTCGAGAAGCAGAAGGAAGGTAAGAAGCGCATGAAGCAGGTGGGATCGGTCGAGATTCCGCAGGAAGCGTTTCTCGCAGTCTTGCAGGTGGACTAACACCGCAGTAAAAACAAACGGGCGCTCGGCATTTGCCGAGCGCCCGTTTGCTTTGGTGTAGTGCGGTTACGGCGCGCCGCGTTCGAGCGTGAGCGTGTACGGGCCCACGGAATTGGATTCGAGCGCGCTGATGCGAATCACATACCGGCCCGACGTTTCGACGCGCACGCTGATCTGTGAATCCAAGTCACCGCCGCTGTCGTCGTCTGACGCAATCTCCGTGAAGGCACTGCCCGACTTGGTGCCCCAGCGCAGATACGAGTCAAACTCGCCCGAGCGCATCGTGATGCGCAGTTGGTCCCCGGCGTTTGCCGTGACGACGAACTCCTGGAAGTATCCGCCATCCTCCAGCTCGGGATCTTCGGCGGTGAGCTCCGCCTGAATCGTCTGGCCGATTTCAATCGGGCGCTGACGCACTACGGCCTCCACCGACTCCGTGACGGAAAGCGTATACGGGCCAACCGGGTTACCGCCGAGTGGGCGAGCGATGATGCGATAGTCGCCGTTGAGCTCCATGATGATGCGCGAGTTGGTGCCGCCGCCGCTGTCATCGTCGGTCCCGACTTCTTCTTCGGTGCCGTTCGTGATTTTCATGACCTGCAGGTAGGTGTCGAACTCAGCGGTCATCGCGATGCGCACGCGCTGGCCCTTGCCACGAATCGAGTAGAGATCGTGCGGCACATCGCCATCGTCTTCGAGCCGCGGGCTATTCTCGGTGATTGCGCCTTCAATCGTCTGCCCGATGGTGATGGCGTGAGCCACCGCTGGCGGCGGCGGTGCGATCTCTTCGACGCGCACCGTGAACGGGCCCACGCCCTCTTCGCTCAGCGACTGCGTGACGAGCGTGTAGCTGCCGTTCACCGGCGCCTTGAATCGCAACCGCGCATTCGTGCCGCCCTCGCCCGATCCACCGTCGTCGTCCGACGCGATTTCTTCGGTGAGTCCGCCTACCTGACGCGCCACCCAGACGTACGCGTCAAAGTCCGGCGCGTTCATCGTGATGATGTAGCGCTTGTCGGCGCGCGCTTCAAAGCGATACGTCCGGAACCCGCCGCGGCCCGAAATCTTGAGATCCGTGGCGCGGATGGAGTCCTGGACGTCGGTGGCAAAGCGAATCGGCCGCCCGACCACTTGCGGTGCGGCGGCGGCAGCGGGACGAGCGCCGCGCTGCGCGGCGAGCGGCGCGGCGCCGACAATCAATCCGGTGACAAGCAACGTGGCGGCCAACGACCGCTGACGTAGTGTGCGCATCCATCCTCCTGAAAGTG
>JAYUWY010000340.1:0-1536 GCA_043753285.1 Gemmatimonas sp.
TGCCACAGCGCAGCCAACACGGCGTGCGACTGCCGCGATGCGCCGTGAACGCAGTACGTTGCGCGGCGATCCGATTGAGCAGCAACCGCTGCGCATCGATTGTGATTACCGATCGGAGGACTGCGTGCGGTGCCGGCGATTGCTACGCGCGGGTGTGGTGCAAACGCCGCGCACGTGCGCGCCATACGAAACGGTGCAGCTCACGTACGGTGGTGACATGCAGTTCCTGAGCAAACTGCTGGGCATCAGCGGACCGGCCGGCCGTCACTTTTGCACGTGCTGTTTGGTGTCGGAGACGACGATCGTGAAGGGCAGTGCGCACGCTCTCCTGCCACTGCAGCGGCACCGCCAATGCCACAGTGCGCAGTCGTTCGAACCCTCACCGCCGCGCAGCTTGGCCCAGGCCACCGCCGACCACCAGCAGTTTGTCAGCACATCGTTGGGTGGCAGCGGCAAGCTGGACACTGCCAAGCATCACCACAACCAAATCAACTCGCCACTGATTCGCATTGCGCCATCGCCATTGCACGTGACGTTGGGTCTGACGCAGCGGTGTTTCCAATACTTCTTGGACGTTGCACGCGCGTTCGATCGTGTGGTGCTGCCGCTGCGGGTGTCATCCACACTGTGCAGTGACGACGAACTGTACGGCGAAGAACGACGGGCAGCAGCGCAGTTGGCGACCGACCGCGACGCGTGCGAAGCGTCCAACCAGCAGCTGGAACTGATGAGCACGCAAACCGTGTTCTGCGGTGAGGCCATTGAACGCTGGACTGCATCTGAACTGAAGCGGTTGGAAGCGCAGTTCAAAGCCGCGCTGAAGCGGGTGACGGACGGCGAGAAGCAACTCAAAGAGATCGGTCAGCGCATCACCAACGGCGCAGGTCCGTTCTGTCGGGCCATCGAAACGCGTACGTTGCGTTGCGCATCGCCCGCGTGCACCAGTGACCTCACACATGCTCTGTCCCCTTCCCCCTTCGCGTCGCAGTGATGGTGTCGCTGGGCATTGAGCGTCAGCAGTTCCACGGCGGTGCGTTCTTAGGCAATGCATGCCACACACTATTGTCAAACGCCGCGTCGTTTGGCGCACTGCTGCGGCCGGTCACTTTCACACTGCCCCGGCGCTCTGCAACCGATCCGCCGGCCACGTTTGTGTGTGGCGATTTGTTGGTGGCACAGCGGTTCACAGTGCTGTTCTCCAAACTGTTTCAGTGCCACGCGCTGTACGGTGTGGCTCGCCCGCTGTGCCGTCACGAAGTGCGGGCGTTGGAGTTGCGCTGCGCGTCGTTTGGGAATTGGTATCCCCACCGCTGCTCGGACCTGACGCTGCCGCCCAAATTCCATCTGCTGACGCAGGAGATTGCGCGCTTTGCGGCGCGCTGGCAGACGGTGGGGTTGGCGTCAGAGCAGGCCGTCGAATCCAGCAATCGCGTGGTCAATCGGCTCGATCGTTCGTACACTACAATCCGCGCGAAGGACAAGCGCATGTCAGCGCTCATCAAGCAGTTGCTGCTGGAGCACAACCCTGCAGTGTCT
>JAYUWY010000341.1:0-3184 GCA_043753285.1 Gemmatimonas sp.
GCGTCCCGGTCTCGCGCGGCGTCCAGAACGCTTGGTGATTCGCTTGGCATCGCTGTTTGCGGAGCCTGGCGTGACGCCATCGCGCGCGCTGGAACAGACGCTCAAAACTCTCAAGTTCAGCAATGTGGAATCGCGCGCGGCGCTCACGCTGGCCGAAGGCGCTGGGCTCGTCGGTGGCGGATTGCCAGTCAATGCCACAGATGTCGAGCTGCGGCGGCTCATCGCGCGCGTGGGTCGTGTGATGGTGCCCGCGCTTGCGCGCGTACTCTGGGCGCGTGCGCGCGCCAACGCCGAGGGGAGCCACGCCGATCCGTCACTCCGCCTCGATACAGGCGCGGCGACCGCACTGTATCGCCGCGCGCTACGCTCTGCGTTTAACGATCCTCTGACGGTCGGCGATCTCGTCATCGACGGCGAAGATTTGCAGCACGCCGGCGTTGGTGCAGGCAAGGCGATGGGTGCGATGCTCAAACATTTGCTCGAGTTCGTGCTGGTTGATCCCACGCGCAACACACGCGACGCGCTGCTCGCCGAAGTGCGCGCGCGCGCCGGTGCGCAGTTGTGAGTGAGTCGCAGGCTGCTGCGCGTCCTGCGCTGCTCGTGGATGCGCACGCACCCGGTCGCTCAGGAATTGGTCGCTACACTCGCGAGATGGTACGCGCCCTCGCGGCCCGCAACGATTTTCGTGACATCATCCTCGCCGGCGACCCCGATGAACTCGCCGAGTGGGTGGAGTATTCGAAAGGCCACACGCCGCTGCATGTGCTGCGATTCGTGCACCGCCGCCACTCGCCGCTTGTTCCGTTGCAGTGGTATCGGGTGGCGCGCCAAGTGAGCGGTCCCTGCGTGACATGGTTTCCGCACTGGGACGGCGCATGGAATGTGCCGCACGCCGTCACCACGCTGCACGATGTAATTCACTTGAATGGCACCGGACTCATCGGCGCCGCGCGCGCACGCGTGACGCGCGAGTGGATGGGGCGCATGATCAAGGGCAGCGCGCAGCTGCTCACGCCATCCACCGGCGCGGAGTCTGCGATTGTCGCCGCGTTTCCTGAAGCCGAGCCGAAGATCACCGTCGTGCGTCACGGTGTGGCGTCCGTGTTTCACGCGGCGGCCGTGGGCAAGCTGCCACCTGCGGCACGCGACGAGCCTGGTGTACCGCCCAAAGGCACGCGCTACCTGCTCACCGTGGCCAGCAAGCGTCCTCACAAGCGATTAGAAACCGCGCTACGAGCGTTTGCTCGCCTCGCGGTGAACGACACCACGCTCCGCCTCGTGATGGTGGGCGCGCAGGACTCTCACACCCAAGCGTTACGCTCGCTCGCGCGTTCACTCGGCGTCGCAGCGCGCGTGGATGACGTCGCGCACTTAAATGATGCGGCACTCGCGTGGACGTACGCCGGCGCAGAAGCGCTGCTCGTGCCCTCGCGCGAAGAAGGCTTTGGCCTCATCGTGCTCGAGGCCATGGCCTGCGGCACACCGGTGATCATCGTGGATGCGGCGCCGCTCCCCGAGGTTGCGGGGCACGCAGCACTCATTGTGCCCGTGGATGACGACGCCAAGATGGCCTCTGCCGTGCGCACGTTGGACCGCGCGTATTGGCGCGCCAAGGGCCTCGCGCGCGCCGCGAGCTTTACCTGGGAGCACGCCGCCGCGCGCACCAGTGAAGTCTTGCTCGCCGCCTTATAGGTTTCGCGTATGCTCGCACTGAATCTCGACGTCGAAGTCACCCGCGGCGACACCGTGGAGTCGCTGCACCGCGTGCACGCAGCAGTCATCGGCGCCGACGATGTGCTCATCGCCGCCGCGCGCGACTCCGCACTCGTGACGATGTGGCGTTCGTGTGCCAAACCATTCCAAGTATTGCCGCTGCTCGCCAGCGGCGGCTTTGATCAACTCGGGTGGGGCGAGGAAGAACTCGCGCTCGCCTGTGCATCGCATGGCGGTGAACCGGAGCACCTCGCGGTTGTCATGCGCATGTTGGCGTCAATGCAACTCGAAGACGGCGACCTCGCCTGCGGTCCGCACGATCCGTTGAGCACCCGCGGCGCACGCCTGCTGCGCGAGAGCGGCGCGGCGCCCACGCGTGCGCACAACAACTGCTCGGGCAAGCACGCCGCAATGCTTGCGCGCGCAAAGACTAGTTCGTGGACGATTCGCGGCTACGAAGACGCCGAGCATCCGGTACAGCGCAGTTGCCTCGGCGAAGTTTCTGCGTGGACTGGCGTTCCGCTCGACGACATGCCGCTGGGCGTGGACGGTTGCGGTGTCGCCGTGATGGCCCTGCCTCTCGACCGCATGGCACTCGCGTACGCGCGCTGGGGTCGGGCGGTGCACGCCGGCGATGAGCTTCCTGCGCGCACCGCAAAAGCCATCACGAAGCATCCGCACCTCATTGGTGGCACCGATCGTTTTGATACCGTGATGCTCGAGGAGACGCAGGGCAGCGTATTCACCAAGGTGGGCGCCGAAGGCGTGCACACCGTCTCCGTGCCCGCACTCGGCATCGGTCTCGCTGTGAAGGTGGAAGACGGCGCGATTCGCGCGCAGCACATCGCCGTCCTCGAGGCACTGCAGCAACTCGGCGTATTGCCGCACGATTTGCCGCCGCGGCTCGCCGAGTTTGCGGCGCGTCCTATTAAGAACACGCGCGGAGAGAGTGTGGGTGTCGTGCGCAGTGTGAGTCGCGCATGAGTCGCGCATGAGTCGCGCATGAGCCTCGACCAGTGGCCAGTCGTCGTGCTGGAACCTGACCTGCGCGCGCTCGTGCGACTCTCCGCACGCGTCGCGGCAGGCTCTGAAGCGGACGTGCGCACTGGCTGCACCGAAGTGCTCGATGCTGACGTCGACGTCGCATGGGTCGAGGAATGCATTCTGCAGAGCTACTTATTTGCGGGCTTCCCGCGTTGCCTCAACGCCATGCGCGAATGGCGCCGCGTGAGTGAAGCGCCCGCGCCGGAGGGCGAGGACATTCCTGAACCCAGTCTGCGGCGCTGGCGCACGCAAGGCGAACAAACCTGCGAGATCGTCTACGGCAAGTTCTACGAGAAGCTGCGCGGTAACATCACGCATCTGCATCCGGCACTGGACGACTGGATGATCGTCGAGGGCTACGGCAAGATTCTCTCGCGCCCTGGACTTGCACTCCCACTGCGCGAACTGTGCATCGTCGCCGCCTGCG
>JAYUWY010000342.1:0-6307 GCA_043753285.1 Gemmatimonas sp.
GTTGTGCGTCTGTCACGAGGTGGGGTTCGCGAGCGGAACTACTGTCTTCGCAACCAGAGACAACGGGTGTGGCGGAAGGGTTGCGTGGGGGCGCAGGGAAGTTGGGGCGCTCGGGGCGCGGGTGCGCGGGGTCTGGCTATCGCACTTGTTACGCGCGAGGTGTAAGCCGTTACGTGCGAGCGACTTACGGAATTTCGCTGATGCCTTGGAGGGATGCGAAATAGTTCGGAATCGCGTTCAGGCCGATGATGGACTTTGGCTGAACATCAATCGCGCGCACACGCCGATAACGGTTCGTCTCTGGATAGTGCGGTGGGCGATACCCGCGCTCGAAGCACGCGTCTGGGGTCAGTTGATATCGCCCGCCATCGCCCGACTCAATGTTGCTAAACTCTCGAGAGACATCCATCGCCACCGAACCGATGTGCGAGACGCATCCCATAGCAAACCGCTTTCCGTCGCAAAGGTACTGCGACGTTTCGACGCCCATGATACCGGCGTTGTCCTCAGGGGAAAAGCTCTGCCGCAAACTCATGAAAGCGCCGAAGAATTGCGCTCTATCTGCCCCTCCGAGTGAAACGTACACAGCATTTGTTGCATTGCTTCCGACGCGCGACCTGTGAAAAATTGGACTGTCAGAGATATACACATAGTCCCGAGACACGACGCCGAAGACGTGAGCACACTCTGATTCTTCGGTGCTAGCTCCGCCCGCGAGCTCGACTCGGTCTACAAAATAGGTTTCGTCGTCAACGGCGAGCGTGACGCGTCCGGCGATCGTTCCGCTAATCCACGCATCGTCATCGACGCTCACGACTGCTCCTGCACCCGAGCCGTCCAACTGCGCGTACAACTCTCGACCAGAGACCGCCGAGAGCGTTCGCCATGTGCCGAGCGCACTGGTGTTGCCGGAGCAGGCCTCACCGCCAGTCGAAGAGTTTGTTGAGAAGGAACAAGTCCTCGAAACCTCGGTGATCGTGGTCGCTGCACCACCGTGCCTATGCGAAGGATCGACCACGCCATACGGAATCGTATGAAGACTGGCGCTCGTGCCAACAGCCCCCGCGGCATCAGTAAACCGCTCCGTATTCACGAGGTACGGACTCCCTGCTGGAAAGCACCGGGCCGTAGACTGGGAGAGAATGGCGATGGTTGCAGCTCGTCTATTGGCGTTGTTCGTCCAGCTGGAGGGACTGGGCGCTGCCGGTGTGCCAGCTGTAGCAAGTACGTTCTGCGCCCATGTCGTCCGATGAGTGGCGACGGGAAAGAACTGCCAACTCGAGCCTCGATAGTAGAATGCACCACACTGATTCTGTATGATCTCGCTGTTCCAACTGTGGAATGTGCCAGTACCTGGCTGGGCAGCGAGCCTCTCGACCTCTGAGTGACGGAGGTCGAAGATGCGAAGGTGACCTTCGTCGCGATCTGCAACGCCGTCGCTATCGAGGTCAATCCAAACAAACTCCAAACGCATATCGTCGTTGGATCCGTTCTCGGGGAACTCGAGCCCCTGCGCGGCCGCAATCGCTTGAAGTCCGTCAAGAACATCATCGTCGTCGGGCCACGGAATTTCGCGAACACCTTCCTCGCTACCCGCGAGAAACGCACCGCTACCAGCCTCGACAGTGCCGACTCCACTCACGGTGTCTTTGAATGTCGCGCCAGTGATGGTGGCCCAGTCGCCGTTCGTGAAAACGCGAGCGACCACCTTCGAGTACTCCGCGAAGGGGCGGCGAGACGACGAAACGTCATCGTTGGAAAAAAAGTCAATCTGTGCAAATGTGTCACGCCGCAAGTCGAGTCGACGCACTCTTCGAGTGCCGTTCGCGTCGGAAACCTGCGCCAGTAATGAAATCGTGATGGGCCCACTCGAACTGATGTCACCTGTGCGCGCCGCCCAAACCACCACGTTCACGCCAGAGATCACATTGCCATCAGCATCCGTCGGCGCAGTCAAGTCGGGCACCGAGGTCGGAGTCGTCGACGTCACCGTGAAATCGTCATCCATCTGGAATCTCGCCACGACCTGTTCAAGCGCGGATTCAGCGGCATACGCAAATAGTCGATCGCGATCATAGAACCGCGAGAGCAGGGACGCACTCGATGACATGAAGATTGCAGCGACTGCCAACGCAGCCACTGCAAGAGTCATCAGTAGCACAAGAATGAGGGCCGAGCCCCGGCGCGCGCGCAACGTCACAGAGTCAACGACCCGATGACTACCGACGCCGCGGACACCCCACCACAGCCGATGCTCGTAACGCGATACGAGAGGTCGCCGCTCAGATTGACGAGATAGTCCGTCCACGAGTACGAGGCGGAACTAGTCGCCGACACTTGCGCTATCATCGTCCACGCACCGGTGGTTCCGATCTTTCGCTCCACGTCGTATCTGAGGACACCAGTCAGCAGTCCGTCGTCACTGGTGGACCTGGTCCAACCGAAACTCACGCCACGCGGCCCACTGCTGGTCGCGGTGGGCGGATTTGTATTTGTTGTTACCGCCGCAGGAGTGCCAGTGCAGCTGCTCGATGCCGTCGCCAACGAGATGGGCAGCGTAATCCGACTCTCAATCGAGCGCACCGTCGTCGTCTGGTCGATCTTGTTGTAATAGACACCTGCTGCATGAAGACCAATCGTGCGAAGCTCGGCCAGCGCGGCGTCCGTCCAAACGAGCGGCGTGCTGACGGTCATCTGTTCCAGAAGATCTGTATCTGCGACACGGTAGTAGCTGAAGAAGGCTTGTCCGCTCGGCAAGTACAGCCCATCAACCAGTTCTACCGGCGCTACAGCGTTTGTCTGTCTGTACAGACTGTACGTGTCAGCCACATCGGCGCTCGCGTCCGCAACGAGATAGTAAGTAATCGTCTCCGTTTGACTCGTCGCGCCATCAGCATTGACGTAGTCGGTGGTCGGATATGTCACCGACGTCAGTGGTATCGTCGCAGCGGCGGCCAGACTCCACGAGGAACCCGCCTCCGCGCCGACTACCTCGTCATAGAGCGCACCAACGTCGCTCGCCGTCGACTGCCGAATGTTCGCATTAAAGCTGAGCACCAACGGACCCGCCGCTACGACTGTCGGCTGCCCATACTCGCCCGCCGCGCGCCGAAGATCCTGCTCGATGGTGCGCATCGCGAAGCGCGCGACTTGATCGGCATCCATGCGGCCGGCCGTTGAGCCCAACGCGCGAGTTTGCACTCGAATGAATGGAAGTGTGATCGCGAAGACAGCCATTGTAATTGTCATCGCAACCATCATTTCAACGAGAGAAAATCCGCCTCGCAATCCGCGACGAGCAATCATGGCGCCGCGATATCCAGACTTTTCGACACCGTCACCAGCGTCGGTCGGCTCACCGTAACCGTCACCGTCACCGTCGTGTATTCCGCCACTGCGACCTTACTGAGCGTGGTCGTGCGCGCAACGACCTTTGTCTCTCTGCTATAGCCGTCGAAGTCAGCCATAGACGGATAAGCGCTCGCGCCGGACTCTGTTCCTTCGAAAGTGCTCAGGTCCGCATAGTTGGGATACGCGCGAATCACTTCCAACCTCGCCGTGGCCAAGTCGCTTGCGATGCCGAGCGTCGACGCATTGCGCGTCGCGCGGGTGAACTCCTGCCCAAATCGTGACAGTGCCAGCATTACACCGGACATAATCACGACGGCAAACATCACCTCGATGATGGACATGCCGCGACGGCGGCCTCGGAGCGTGGGCATCAGCCATAAACTATAGAACGCGCCCGAGGACGCAAAACCCTTGAACCGAGGACCCATATCACAATATGATATTGCTTTCCCCCTCCCCGACCGACATTACTCTAATATGGCCACCCTCGCCGCAATGATTTCGGACCCCAAAGCCCTGCAGCGTCTCAACGCTGCCGTGCAGGGGGAACACACGATCATTCACTGCGCATCCTGGGCGACCCTCGAGTCCGCCTGCAAGGATGAATCGGTCTCCCTCGCGATTCTCGACCTGTTCGCCGAGGGCAAGGCACATTTCGACATTATTCGTCGACTGAAGATGCGCGCCGAGCGCCTAACCCTGGTCGCCTACGTCTCGGTCTCCGCCGAACGCGCGCGCGATTTGTTCGACGCCGGCCGCGCCGGACTCGACGGCTTGCTCATCGCCGGCCTAGACGACACACCAGCAGCCTTCCGCGCCGTACTCGAGCGCGCAGAGGCTCGAGGTGTCGCCCAGCTCATCCGTCCGCGCGTCGCCCAGTTTCCACCGGTTGTTCGCGACGCAATCATGGTCGCCGTCACTCGCGCTCACCTGCGACTCACCGGTCAGCGCCTCGCCGAAATCTGCGGGGCATCTAAACGCGCCCTGCTCGCGGCACTCGATGACTCCGGTTGCCCGCCACCGCAAAAGCTCATCACGTGGGGACGGCTCATCGTCGCCGCACAGATGCTCGAAGACGGTCAGCGCACCGCCGATGGCGTCGCGCGACTGCTCGACTTCCCCTCAGGCTCGGCGTTCCGAAACACCTGTCAGCGGTATTTGGGTGCCACGCCTCAGGAAATTCGTGCGAAGGGCGGCGCGAATTGGGCGGCGAGTCGCTTCCTGCTCGAGCTCAAGCCAGCCGTCTAACAAACGGTGTGCGCTAGTAGTCCCGCACCAGCCACGCGCCGCTGTTGTAACTCCAAAATGTCGTGCGCATCGTCGCACCACGCACCGTCAGCGCACGCTGATCTGCTGGGCGTGACGAACTGACGCCGAGATAAATATTGAAATCTCCATTCGGCACGCTTCCGTTCGCAGCGATGAGTACATCGCGCACATAGGTCGTTCCGCCAGCCGCCTGTACTCCAGGGCCACTCAGAAAATCGGCCGCGGCGCCGTCGGTTCCGATACTCGGAATCAAGAACGACGCGTCGTCCGGCAACGGGCGCGTCACCACCTTCTGACTGCCGCTGAGCATGTAGCGCAGCTCGACGGTGTTGTCCTGCCGATCAAATCGCAGCGTGACTTCGGTGGCGCGTGTAATGGCCGTCTGCTGCGCGCCGATTATCACATTCTGGAGCATCCGCGCGGCGGCATCCATCCGGTAGCCCATATAGTTCACGCGCGTGACGGCCCAGCCGGCGAAGATGCCGATAAGCACCACCACCATAAGGACTTCAATAAGCGTAAACCCGCGCCGAGTGCCGTTCACCGTGCGGAATCTACGCCAGTTCGCTACCCTTGTGCGATGCTCGTCGTCGGTCTCACCGGCAATATCGCCGCCGGCAAATCTGCAGTCGCCGCCCGCCTCAGCGCGCTCGGCGCTCCCATCATCGACGCCGACCTCCTCGCGCGCGAGGCTGTCGCACCAGGCACGCCCGCTCTCGCGGCCATCGCCAAGCGCTTCGGCGAGGGCGTGATTCAGCCCGACGGAACGCTCGATCGCGCCGCCCTACGCCGCATCGTTTTCGCCGACGCAAACACCGCCAAGCGCGACGCACTCAACGCCATCGTCCATCCAGAAGTCGCACGGCTGCGCGAGGCTGCCATCGAGTACTATCGCTCCAAAGCCGCGCGCGTCGTGATCTGCGACGTACCGCTACTCTTTGAAGCGCACTTGGAAGACACGGTCGACCACATCGTCCTCGTGGATGCCCCAGCCGCCGTGCGCCGCGAACGCCTCATGCGCGACCGCGGACTCTCCGCCGCCGACGCCGACGCAATGATTGCCGCGCAGATGCCTGCGGAAGAAAAACGCGCGCGCGCCGACGACATCCTCGACAACAGCGGCTCCCGCGACGCGCTGCGCGACCAAGTTGATGCCCTCTGGCAACGCCTCACTGCTTGATTCTCGCCCCCCTGCGGCGTAGCCTTCGCTCGTACGCTGTTCATTTTCTCGACCTACATCTCGGAGCAACGCGTGTCGTCGATCCCCGCGGATCTGCTGTATTCCAAGGACCACGAGTACGTGAAGAAGACGGGCGATGCCTCCGTCGTCTTCATCGGCATCACTGACTACGCCCAGGGCGAACTCGGTGACATCGTTTTCCTCGATATGCCCAAGGTCGGCCGCAAAGTCGCCGCCCACGAAGTCTTTGGCACCATCGAAGCCGTGAAGGCCGTCTCCGAACTCTTCTCGCCGATGGCGGGTGAGATCCTCGAAGTGAACGCCAAGCTCGATGGCGAGCCGGCACTCGTGAACACCGATCCCTACGGCGATGGCTGGATGATCAAGCTCAAGATCAAGGCCGGCGACACCGCTGGCCTCATGGACGCGACCGCGTACACGAAGCTGCTCGGTCAGTAGCTGCTGAACTGCTTTCACCACAGAGAGCACAGAGTACACAGAGAACGG
>JAYUWY010000343.1:0-1535 GCA_043753285.1 Gemmatimonas sp.
TTGGCCTCCGCGTTGGCGCGATTCAAGCGCGCCGTGTAGTGATCGAAGAAGAGATTCGCCGTCGTGATGGCAATCTCCTCGAGCGCTTCGCGATACGTCCGTTCCGCGGACTCCGCACGCAACACCTGCTCGCGATTGTCCCAGCGCTGGCGATTCGGACGGAAAATGTCCTGCCGAATGCCCACTGTCATCGGCGTCGCCGAATACGTTCGTGTGGACGTATTGCCAATCACGTCCAGTCGCGACAGCGCCGAGTTGATAAACAGATCGCCGCCAAGAAATGGAATGCGCTGATTGATGGCGACATTCACATTGCCTTCGTTCTGCTCCTGCGAGCGAAACAACGTCGAACCATCCGGCTGCAACACCGGAATGATTGAGCGATTGATTGTCGGCGCGTTGCCGGTGAGCGACGCTTGCGGCAACAGCGTTGCGCCAAACGCACGATCACGTGCCCGCGCAGCATCTCGCGATTCTCGCGCCGCTACCGCCAGCGGACCGCGCTCCTGCGCGCGCGCCACGGCATCCTTGAGTGTAAGACGCAGTGGCGCCTGCGCCGCGAGCACTGCCGGGGAAAGCAACAGCGCGCCGAGTAGCGCGCGAACACCGTGCATCATGCGATCCTCACTCATAGCGGAGACAGACCACGGGATCCTGCTTAGCGGCTCTCCACGCCGGGACGATGCCAAACACCAGACCCACCGTGAGCGAGACACCGAATGCCACCGCCACTGATGCAAACGACACCATTGTGCGAATGCCGGCAAACTGTTCGATGCCAAAACTCAGTCCCGCGCCGACGAGAATTCCTACGACGCCACCGGCCACCGAAATCAGAACGGCCTCAGCCAAGAACTGACCGAGGATGTCGCGCTGCGTGGCGCCGAGGGCACGACGTACGCCAATCTCCTTGATGCGCTCAAGGATGGACGCGAGCATAATGTTCATAATCCCGATGCCGCCAACAATGAGCGAGATCGAGGCAATCGCACCGAGCACGACGTTGAAAATTGTTTTCGCGCGCTGTTCCTGCTTGAGCAACAGCTCCGGCACCGTGACTTCGAAGTCCACAACGCCATTGTGACGACGCGTGAGCATGCGCCGCACGACGTCCGCCACCTGTGGCACCTGCTTGGAATCCGCGACGCGCACAACCAATCGGTCCACCTGATGCGGATTAGATCGCTCAGCGCGCACTTCTTCTGAGGGTTCTTCGACGGCGGCGCCTGGCTGATTGTTAGTCGGCGCATTCGCGAGATCAATCTGCGCCTGCGTCACGTTTCCGCGATTGCGAAAGCGGAGCAGCATCGTGGGCAACGGAATGAACACATCCATGCCCACGTCGCGAAGACCGAGGCGCTCCGTGTTCTCGCCAGCCACTTGTCGATCCGCGAGCACACCGATCACTGTGAGCCAATTCTCGCCCACTTTGATTGACTTGCCGATCGGATCTTCGGACGTGAAGAAGCGCGACCGTACGCCGTGGCCGATGATCGCCACCGGACGGCCATCCGCCATCTGCTGCGCGGAGAACT
>JAYUWY010000344.1:0-3181 GCA_043753285.1 Gemmatimonas sp.
CGGCACGGTGGCTCCGGACCAGATCACCTTCGACGCCGCGCAGACGTCGGGCACATATCTCGATATCACTGACGTGACTGGTGATGCGGATCCGCTCACGGTGATTCCGACCGTGCTCGCGCCGCAGTATCACGCCAACCGCATCGTCCTGTCTGGCGAAGGTCTGCTCATTGGCTGGGACGCCTTTGAGATGGTGACGTGGACAAACGCGGCAGAGACCGGCGCGTGGGAGACGCCGGCGAACTGGAGCACGGGCTTCGTGCCCACTGCGTCAGACTCGGTGTACATCCCCAACATCAGCGCCGCGCCGACCATCAGCGGCTTCACGGTGGTGAAGAGCTTGGTGAGCGATCACCTGAGCCCGATCATTCTCGCGGCTCCGCTTGAAGTACGCAGCACGCTGATTGTGCCCACGTCGTCCGTCGGTATGAACTGCGTCAGCGGTGGCATGGTGCGCACGATGTCGTTCGCCACGGACAGCGTGAACATCGCGGGCAACATCAGCTGCGGTCTGTTCCCACGGAAGGGATCGGTTCGCCTGATTGGCACGACCACTGTGGACTCGCTGTACGCAGATTCGTCCGCGTATGTGCGCGTGGCGGATCAGACGTTGAATGTCCTGGGTGCAATGCGCTTCGTCGCCGGTAGCTACGGCTTCCTCTCGATGACCGACGCGGCTGCCGAAGTTGTCGTCAACGGCGACGCCGAGTTTGCGACGCCGCTGTCGTTCCCCACGATGACGGCCGGCACGCTGCGCCTGTTCGGCAACTTCGTGCAGTCCACGGAGGCGAATGCCTTCCAGGCGTCGGGTAGCCACACGACGACCTTTGAAGGCTCGTCAGATCAGACTATCACGTTCGCGAATCCTGACTCCACTTTGACGGGCTCGCACTTCAACAACGTCGAGTTCTCGCTCTCCGCAGCGTCTGCACAGCTTGTATCGGACGTCTTCATCAATGGAGAGCTGCGTAAGGGCACCGGCCAAGCCAGCCTTGTTGGCTCAGGCGCCGCGCGCACCGTTACGGTGACTGGCACCGATGTGGACGCCGCCAGCATGAATGACGTGCGTCTCGTTATCACCGACGCATCGCAGATCACGGCGCTCGACGGCGTTACGTTCAGCAATCTCTCCGCTGACGGCATTCAGCTGCACATCCTTGGCACGGCAGGAACGCCGACGCTGAGTTTCATCTCGTTCGACACTACCAGCTTGGTTGGCGGCGATGTGTACCTGGCAGTCACGGACAACGATGGCGGCACGGATCTCGTCGTCACGATGAACAATCCCACCCCGGCGTTCTACAGCGACAAGCTGTCGTTGAACAACGGCGCGACCGTGGCGAACTGGCCAGAGGACCCAACGTTTACGTGGACCGGCGCGGTTGACGGCGACTGGAGCAACACGGCCAACTGGTCTGGCGGCACACTGCCAGGAGCCGCCAATGAGGTGGTGATTCCGTCCACGGGCAATGCACCAACAAGCATTCCGACCGTCACGCTCGGGTCGCTTGAGATCACCGAGGCGGACTCCATCCCGATTGATGGTACGCTGACGGTAACGGGCAACGTGACCGTGCCAAACGGCAGCGCAACCGGTCTGTCCTGCGGTACTGGCGAAAAACTCGTACTGTCACCGGCGACCGCAGGCATCATCAGCGGACGTTTCTACTGCCCAGTCGAGATTGCTAGCGGCGCAGTGACGCTCGATGGGACGACTCAAGTCGCGTCGATTGATGTCCAAGCAGGAGAACTCAGCCCCGCCAGTTACACGATGTACGTGGACAGCACGTTCACCACCAGCGGCACCGGCACGCTGCGTATGCAGCAGCCTTCCGATTATCTCGTTGTGGGCCGGGTCGCGACCTTCGGTGGCGGCAGCACGACGGGCTTGCTGACGAACGGTGTGATCATTGCTGGAAAGGGCATTGTGCAGACCGGCACCAACGCATCGTTCGACGCTTCTGACGATCATTACGTGCGCATCGAGACTCAATGCGGCGGCGATTGCGGCTGGGCAACGATGTCCTTCGAGGATCCGAACGCGGGCGTCGCATCCCTCACGGTCATCGACAACCTCACGGTTGAAAGCCGAGTGCTGGTGAAGCGCACGGTGGACACCGAGAGTGCCGGTACTGTCCAGGGTACCGGTTCATTGGACGTCTTAGAGAACGTCTTGGGCAACAGTTCCTCGAGCTTCGTGTTGGACCGCGTCGCAGTGGGCGGCAACTTCGGCTACAGCGGCACGATCGAGATTGATACGCTGGTGTTCACCGGCACCGCTCAGGCGATTCCCGACGGACTCGACTACAAGACGATCATCGTCACAGGTAGCGCGAACATGGGCGGAGCTACGCCCGGCGCGACGTACAACCTGAACGGCAGCCTGATCGTGTCTGCGTCCGGTACGCTCAGCATCGCGGGTGGCGGTACGTACGCAGATGTGGATGTCACCCAAGATCTGCGCGTCACCGGCAGTGGCGTCCTTGAGATGCTCAGCGCCGATGGCATCGTCACTGTGTACGACACGGCGTCCTTCGAGGGCGGCAATCATGTCGGTAGGATGACAGACGGCGTGCTCGAGCTTCGCGGTGCATTTGTGCAGACCGGCAGCGGCACTTCGCAGTTCACTGCGACGGGCGCACATCGCACACGCTTTGTCGGCAGCAGCCCGCAACCGGTGCAGTTCAACGATCCCGGCTTCAGCGCAGGTCAATCGTACTTTGCAAACATCGAAGTCGGTTTAGGCGCAGGCGGTGTGCAGCTCTTCAGCGACGTGGCCGCGGTTGGTCAGTTGCAGCAGGTTGGCTCCGAGCAGTCTAATCTCATTGCGAAGGATGCAGGCAGCGACCGCTGGCTGCAGGTGAACGGACTCAACGTACCAGACTCCGTGGTATTGAGCGGTGTGCATCTGCGCGTGGATTCGCTGGCCGCAATTGACGCGGTCAACGGCCTCGTGTTCACAAACATGGAGCGCGACGACTTGCCGCAGTTGGAATTCGATCGCCCGCGCGACACGTGGGCGCTTTCGAACGTCCGCTTTGACAACGGCGGTGACTTCACGGGCGACTTCCTCGTGGTGCGCGACACGGACACCAGTGATTCCGATACGCTGACCATCGATCTCGGCGACACCGCGTTCCCATCCTTCCACTCGGGACGTGTGCTCGCCGAGTACGGTGCG
>JAYUWY010000345.1:0-3179 GCA_043753285.1 Gemmatimonas sp.
CTACGGTGCGCGCGTTTGCCGAAGTGTTTGAGCGGAACTCCAGATCAATCCGCGACGAAGATCTCCGTCGTCTCCTTGGATGACGCGAGCACGATGCTCGTGCGCGACTCCGTGACTTTGCATTTGTCTTTGAGCTCGACTGTAATCAGCCGCTCGAGCTCCTTCGTCCCACGGCAGCGCACTTTGAGCAAGTAGTCCATCTCCCCTGCCGTGTGGTGGCACTCCTGCACCCACGCCAACTTGCCGACGACGCGCAGAAACGCCGCGCGATGTTTGGGGTCAGCGAATCGCACCGCCACATACGCGAGTAGCCCCGCGTCCACAGAGTCCGCGTCCACAATGGCGGCGTAGCGAAGAATCACGTCGCTGGCTTCCAGCCGCTTCACGCGCTGCGCGACCGCGGCCGCCGACAAACCCGTGGCCTCACCCAGCGCCGCCCAGGTGGCACGTCCATCGCGCATCAATTCTCGGATGATTGCCTTGTCAATGGAATCCATTGTGTGCAGTATAGTGGACGATGGTTTCAGCTGTTAGGTGCTACCCTACTGGAGGATATCACATTGACCGCGTTCCGCCCACTCGCTGTTGCTGTGCTCGCACTCTCGCTCGCCCTCGGCGGATGCTCTTCCAGCGTGGACTCGCTAGACGGCGCCATTGGCACGATCCCCATCTACAATCCGGCGAAGCTGAAGGAGCGCACTACGGCGTTTACCAGCGACGTGATGAGCGACATGACCAAGTTCAGCACCTACACCTGGAGCTTGGAGACCGAGAGTAGCGCCGAAGACGTGGCGAGTTTCTACGCATCGAAGTGGCCCGACGCGGTGCGCGTCGATGAAGACGGCGAGATCACGCTGCGTACGCCGCCGTTTCCTGAGGACGAGGATGAACCGCTCGGCGAAAGCGTGATGGTCGTCATTCAGACCGAGCGAGAGGACGGCAAGACGCTGTTCGCCATCACCGAGGACGTGTTTAGAGCACGTCGTCGGTGAGCGAACGCATGGGTTCTCTTCACGGCTTCATGCTACCCATCATCGTCCGGTGCAATTCCATCACGCGCGTCACCGCGCCACCGACGCACGAGCTTTGCCAGCTCAATCACGCTCACCGGGCCTAGCGCCACCAGCAACGTCAGCACACAGTCGGCGAGGGACAGCGGCCCCACGTCGAACACCCGCTGAAACAACGGTGTGTAGTGAATCCCGAGCTGCATCACGACGGAGAACAGGACGATGGCGAGCAGGCGCCAGTTCGTGAACACGCCCACTTCCCAGAACAAGCGCGTGCTGCTGCGTGCGGCGAACGCACGGAAGAGCTCGCCAAAGACGAGCACCGAGAAGGCGAGGTTGCGCGCTCCGGCCAGATCGCGCGTATTCAGCGCCCAGACGTAGACGCCAAGCGTCGCAGCCGCCTGCAGCACACCCGTCGCGACGATGAACTGCCACTGCGTCCGCCCCAGCATCGGTGCGTCGGGTTTGCGCGGCGGCCTCCCCAGAACGTCGGCTTCCGGGGGATCGACAACCAGCGCGAGCGCGGGGAGTCCATCGGTCACGACGTTAATCCAGAGGAGGTGCAGGGGCAGCAAGGGCAGTGGCCAGCCCGCCAGCGCGGCCACGAGCATCACCATGAGCTCCGCCGTGTTCCCCGACAACAGGTACACGAGGGTCTTTTGGATGTTGTCGAAGATCGTACGACCCTCTCGGATGCCCTCGACGATGCTCGCGAAGTTGTCGTCGGCCAGCACGATGTCCGACGCTTCGCGCGTGACTTCGGTTCCGGTCACGCCCATCGCGATGCCGACGTGCGCTTCGCGGAGTGCCGGGGCGTCGTTCACTCCGTCGCCGGTCATCGCCACGATCGCGCCTCGTGCTTTCCACTCGCGCACAATCTTGATCTTGTCCTCGGGAGTCGCGCGCGCGTGGACGCGATCATCCGCTGCGTCGCCGTCGGAGAGGATGCCCAACTCCTTCGCGATTGCGCGAGCCGTCACTAGGTGGTCGCCGGTAATCATTACCGTGGTGATGCCCGCTGCGCGCGCCGCGGCGATCGCTTCAATCGCCTCCTTGCGGGGAGGGTCCGCGATACCAATCAGCCCCAGTAACGTTGCGCGCGCTTCCGCTCCGGCGGGCGCGACGGCGACAGCGAGGACCCGCAGTCCGCGCTCCGCCATCTGCGTGTTGGTCTCCACCGCGCCCTCGATGCCCGCCGCGCACAGCGGGAGCACGCTCTCGACCGCACCCTTGATGTACACGTGACCGTCGGCGCGTTCGATTGTCATCAGCTTGCGCACCGCGTCGAATGGCACGACGGTGACTCGACGATTGGTCGCTTCAATCTGGTCGCGGTCTATTCCGTGCTCCGCCGCCGCAATGAGGATGGCCAACTCGGTGGGATCACCCACGCCGGGCCGGCCATCGCGTTCAATCTCCGCGTCGGCGCAGGCGGCGCCGGCATAGAGGAGCTTGGCGTGATCGGATCCCGACAACTCGCGAACCCGCATCACCCCGGTCGTGAGCGTGCCAGTTTTATCAGTGCAGATCACGGTCGCGCAGCCGAGCGTCTCGACCGCGGGCAGGCGCCGCACGAGAACGCTACGCGCCGCCATCCGTTGCACCCCGACGGCGAGCGCGATGGTCACGACCGCCGGCAATCCCTCGGGTACCGCCGCAACAGCAAGCGACACGGCCGCCATGAGCACATCCAAGAGCGGCCAGCCGCGCAAAAACCCCACGAGTGCGACCAGCGCCACGAGACCGCCACAGATGATCAGGAGTGTGCGGCTCACTCGCGCCAGATGCCGTTGCAGCGGAGTCGCAGTCTCCTCTGCCGTTGCGAGCAGGTGCGCAATCTTTCCGAGCTCGGACTGCATCCCCGTCGCCGTGACTTCCGCGAGCCCACTGCCCGTCACGATTGCGGTGCCCATGAACACGAAATCGTGACGATCAGCGAGCGGAGTATTTTCCGGGGTCGCCTCCGTTTGCTTCTCGGCCGGAGCGCTTTCGCCCGTCAGCGACGCTTCGTTCGCGGTCAACGCGTGTGCAGTCCGCAACCGAGCGTCGGCAGCAACGACGTCGCCCGCCTCGAGCACAAGCAGGTCGCCTACCACGATGTGATCGGACGATAGCATGACGCTGTGCCCGTCACGAAGCACTCGAGCCTGCGGCGCGGTCATCGCGCGC
>JAYUWY010000346.1:0-3179 GCA_043753285.1 Gemmatimonas sp.
ATCGTGCTGTACGCAGACGGCACCACGTTGTTCGTGGCGCGCACCTGATAGCGGTACGAGTTGTTGTACGTCGCGGACACGTCGCTGTACGACGTGGAGCCCGCGGGCAACGACGTGAGTGCCGTGAAGTTGGTGCAGGCTGCGGTTGCGCAGCGCTCCACTTCGTAGCCGGTCTCGTTGATCGCGGCGTCAGTCCACGCGAGGTTGATCTGCGTGGCTGATGCTGTGGTCGCACTCACGCCAGTGGGCGCAAGCGGACCGACGAGTGTTGCCGTGGCCACGGCTGTGTAGACCGAGTTGCCGACGTTGTTGCGCGCACGAATGCGCCACCTGTACGTCGAGCCCTGCGTGAGGCCTGACTGCGTCAGCGTCTCGGCGTTGGTCGCAGGCGTAGCGACTTCGGCGAAGTTGCTGCACGCAGCGCCTTCGCAGCGCTCCACACGGAACGAGGTCTCGTTGTCAGACTCATCGTTCCAATCCAAACGCACCGACGTGCCGCTGAGGATGGTCGTCGTCAAGCCGCTTGGCGTTTCTGGCAGGCGGCGAATCTCAGAGGTGATTTCGTAGTGACCGCTGGTGGACGCCGTAGCGCCCACGCGCACCTTGTACGTGGCGTTGTTGGCGGCGACGTACACGAGGCGCGAGTCGGTCGTGCCTGGCGCATCCAGATTCTGCGCGACCTGCGTCGTGCCGTTATCCTCGAAGAGCGTCAGCGTCGTGTTGAGACCCGAGACGAGCGTGAGACGCGCCGCGAAGGTTTCTACGAACAGCGAGTCGCCGTCACGCAGGTCGACGTCGAACCAGTCTTCGCGCTTGGTGGGCGTGAGATTGCGCGAGGTGATGGTCTGCGGATCTTCGGGGTTGAGCGTGACCGTCGTTGCGTCGGCGGCGTCGTCGCCGCCGTTGGCTTCGACAACCACCCAGGAACGCATATCCGACCACGGGATGCTCGTGGCCGCGACTTGCGGCAGCACCGCGCGTGAGCGGATGAACCACGTACCAGGCTGCGTGACCGTGACAAGCGGATTGGTGTCGGCCGAAGAGAACTCGGTGACGCCGTTGGTAAACGTGTTGTCCTGCGAGATCTGTAGCACGTAGCCGGTCGCCGCAGCAATCGTGGCGAACGGAATCCGCTGCGCAAAGTTCGTCGTGTTGCTGAGCGTCGGGTTCGTCACCGTCGGAACAGCGGCAGCGAACGGGATGGTGGGCTGCGCGCGCTCACCGCGCGCCACCGTCACCGTCGCCAGACGGCCGTAGAACTGCACTTGGTTGTTCGCGATGCCTTCGATGATGACTTCGTACGTACCGGCAGTCAGGCCGGTGAGCGAACCACGCCATGTGGTGCCCTGCAACGTGAGGTCCACCACCTTGCCCGTGGGCCCAAGCGCGCGAGCGCGCACTGCCGTCAACGGCAACACGAGCGACGCACGCGTCATCGAGTCGGGCTGAATGAGCGCGATGTGTGGAGCAATCGACGCTTCAATGGCCGGACGCGTGGGATCGTCGCACGACGTTGCAACGCCAGCAATGAGGGCCGCGCCAAGCAGCGCCGACCACCGAGAGTTTCGCATCGAATGCATCACGGGTTGGGTACCTCAATGACAATTGTGCCACCGGAACTTCCGCCACCACCGCCACCGCCCATCGCTGCGGCACCACCAATCACACCGACGCCGACCACCGCCCACACCCACTTCGGAATGGGACGACGGCCGCTCGCCGCAGGCGCACCAGGATTTTGTGCGACCGAGCGCAGTGAAATCGCCGACCGCACGGTCTCGCCCGAGCGAATGGTCACGTCACGAGTTGCAGGCGCCACGTTCGGCGCGCTGATTTCCACGCGGTACCGGCCCGCAGGGCCGCGAAACGTCAACGGTGCGGGGGCTTCGGTGCGCAGCTCTTCCCAATGCCACGCTTCAATCGGCGTGACCTTCACCGTCGCGTTCGGCACATCAACGGCGATGATCACACTGCCAAAGCGATGATTCTCCTGCACCGCCACCTGCTGCGCCGTGAACGTGCGCTGTGCCGCGATGTTCTCCTTGGCGCGCGCCACGAGCGGCATCACCACCGTCATCGGTGCCGCACGACCACCGGCCGACCACATGCCAGCGATGTTGCCCTGATAATCCACGAGAGGTGAACCCACCGTCGCGCCAATGGGCGCGGCGCTGAGAACCAGCGTGCCCGTCGGACGACCTTCCCACGAATCGAGCGCCACGCGCGGCGTCTCACCAAACGCGCACGTGGCAAGCGACACGCCCCACAGCGACTGACCGTTGGCGATTGAGCTCGTCGCGCCGAGTGTATCGGGCGCGGCAGCTGGCAACACAAGCACAGCGAGATTCGCGGCCACGTCCCACGCGGCGACTTTCACTTCGCCGTTTGCAGCGATGGCATCGGCACCACGGATCGCGTGGTACGAGGTGAGCACCAAGCGCTCACCACCCGACGCAACACCAACGGCACACGCCTGCGGCGCGCCAAAGCGCGTCACCTGCAGCGGCACCGTCGCGCGCGACAAGCGCGCACGCACATCGGCGGCGAGTGTCGCGGCAGCAGCGGCAGCTGGCGTGAGTGTGAATGCAAACTCTGCGGTCACGCCGGGCAGTGCTTCGCGCATCACGCGCAGCGGCAGGAAGCCAGACGCGCTGACTTCGAGTTCGTACGTGCCCGCGGGGAGATTCAGTCCCGACGCGCCCACGATGCCGATACCGCGCACCAGCACGGTCACAGGTGCAGCGCCTGCGGCCAGCCGGAAACTCGCGCCGTCGGTCGTCGCCGTTGCCGCAGGCCACTGATACGTTGTGCGCGTGTGTTCATCACCCACCGTCAACACCGTGGCCGCGCGCGCTTCGCGCAGCGTCGTTGCCACGGAGGAGATGAAGTTCACGGAGTCAATCACGAACCCGGGATGCGTACGCATCGCCCACTGTGCCCAGACTTTCGCCACCGGCGCTTGCTGTTCTTCCAAAAGGATCTGCGTCAGCACATGTGCGCCGCGTACCCACGCCGTGTCGAGCGGCCCGAGTGCGGGGTTCACTGCAGCACGCGCCAAGCGAATCGCTCGCGGTGCGTCAAAGTCGTCGAGCGCCGCGGTGGTCTGGCGCAGAAGATCGGCGCGCGACTGCGCGTCAGCGGTTGCTGGCAACAGCAAGAAAGCGCCGACGAGCGGCGCC
>JAYUWY010000347.1:0-3178 GCA_043753285.1 Gemmatimonas sp.
GCGGCCGGAGCACCGGCATGCCCTCGCCGAGCATGATGGCTTCTCGCAGCGCGTGCGTCGCGGCTTCAAGCCCTGCGTCGTCGCGCGCGTGCACGGTGGCAATCGGCTGTCCGCGCTCCACGCGCATTCCCGGACGCGCGTGCACGACGATGCCCACCGCTGGATCGACTTCGTCCTCCACCTTGGTGCGGCCACCGCCCAGCGCGATGATTGCGCGACCAATCGTGCGCGGCTCCACGCGCTGCACGATGCCACTGCGCGACGCCTCAACGCGGGTGCGAATTGGCGCGCGCGGCAGAATCGCGACGGGGTTGTCCACCACGCCTGGATGCCCGCCCTGCGCTTGCACCATCTCACGGAATCGCTCGAGCGCAGCACCGCTGGCCAACACCGACTCCGCGCGCGCGCGCCCTTCCTTCACCGACTTCACAACGCCGCCCACGAGCAACATCTCAGCGGCCAACGCGAGCGTAACTTCGCGCAAATCCTTGGGGCCTTCGCCACGCAAGCAGTGCACGGACTCTTCCACTTCGAGCGCGTTGCCGCAGGCTTCACCCAGCGGAGAATCCATATCGGTGAGTAGCGCAATCGTCGAGCAACCACGTCGCTCGCCGAGCGCGATCATCGTCTTCGCGAGCGTGAGCGAGTCGTCAAGTTTCGTCATGAAGGCGCCCGCGCCAGTTTTCACGTCGAGCACGAGGCCCGTGAGTCCTTCTGCGAGCTTCTTGCTCATGATGCTCGCGGCGATGAGCGGAATGGCTTCTACTGTCGCGGTAGCATCGCGCAGCGAGTAGAACTTGCGGTCCGCCGGCGCGATCTCTTTGGTCTGGCCAATCATCGCGACGTTCAACTTCTCGATTTGCGCAGCGGTCTCTTCAAGCGTCAAGCGCGTTCGAAATCCGGGAATGCTCTCCAGCTTATCGAGCGTGCCACCCGTGTGTCCCAGACCGCGTCCAGACATCATCGGCACCGCGATGCCGCAGACGGCCACGAGAGGGGCCAGAATCAGCGAGACCTTATCGCCGACGCCGCCGGTGGAGTGCTTGTCCACCTTCGGCTGCTTCAGATGCGAGAGGTCGAGCATGCGCCCGCTCTCCAGCATGGCCGTGGTGAGCGCCTCAATCTCCTCGTCGTCCATGCCGCGGAAGTACACCGCCATCGCGAAGGCCGACATCTGGTAGTCCGGGATGGACCCGTCCGCATAGGCCTGCATGAGGGCGCGCAGCTCCCCTGCGGTGAGCCGACCCCCGTTGCGCTTGCGTTCGATGAGCTCGACGACTGTCATTAGATTTCCCCTGTACCTAAATGAACCGCTTCGGCGGTCGGGAGTCCATTCCGAATGTTGATTTCAAAGCAGCTGAATGCCGCGCTTAATACCCAGGTCGGCAACGAGTTGGCCGCCAGCAACCAGTATGTCACCATCGCCGGCTACTTCGATGCCGAAGGTCTGCCGATGCTGGCGAAACACTACTTCAATCAGGCCAGCGAGGAGCGCGATCACGCCATGCGCTTCGTGCGTCTGGTCCTCGACGGCGGTGGCGATCTCAAGATTCCCACCGTGCCAGCTCCGAAGTCGTCCTTCAAGTCGTCGCTCGATGCCGTGAAGCTCGCGCTCGAATCTGAGCTGATGGTCACGCAGCAGATCAACGAGATTGTGGACCTCGCCATCCGCGAGAAGAACCACATCATGAAGAACGGCCTCGATTGGTTTGTGAACGAGCAGCGCGAAGAAGTCACTTCGGCGGACACACTCGTGCGCATGGTGAAGCGTGCGGGTGAAGCCGGCATGTTCCACGTGGAGGCGTTCCTGCGCGACGGCGGTCTCTCCGAAGCGGGGAACGCCGCCGAAGCTGAGGCGAACTGAGCTTGAGTTCGCAGCATGAACCAACAGCGCGCGCGGCTGAGCTACGCGCGCTGTTGGTTCGTGCCCAGCACGACTACTACGTCCTCGACAAGCCCACGCTCAGCGACGCCGAGTATGACAAGGCGTTTCGCGAACTGCAGGCGATCGAGCGCGATCATCCCGAGTTGCGGGATGCGGACTCCCCCACTGCGCGAGTTGGCGCAGACGTCGGAGAGAGTCACCTCGCCAAGCATTCGCACCTCGTGCCGATGGCGTCGCTCGACAACGCCTTCGACGAAAATGAAGTCGACGAGTGGGATCAGCGCCTGCGCAAACTTGTGGGCGATGCCGTAGACAAAGACGGATATTGCTGCGAACTCAAGATTGACGGCGCAGCTATCTCCCTCACGTATGTGAACGGCACGCTCACGATTGGCGCTACGCGTGGCAACGGTTCTGTGGGCGAAGATGTCACCGCAAACTTGCGCACAATCGCAGACATGCCTCGCCAACTCACGGGCAAAGACTGGCCTGAGACGATCGAGATTCGCGGCGAAGTCTATATGGAGTTCGATGGCTTTGAGCGCATGAATCGCGAGCGCGCCGCTGCGGGCGAGCCGGTGTTTGCGAATCCGCGCAATTCTGCAGCAGGAGCTTTAAGGCAAAAAGATTCGCGCGAGACCGCCAAGAAGCCGCTGCGATTCCTGGGCTATGCCTTCGCCGTGCCAGGCGTGCCGTCGCTGCCGTTCACCACACAGTGGCAGTTGCTCGAGACTCTGGCCTCGTGGGGAATTCCCACGCCGCCGCACCGCCGCGAGTGCGCGACGCTCGAGGACGTGCACGTGTGGGCGCGCGAACTCGAGTCGACGATTCGTCCAGAGCTTCCTTTCGCAATCGATGGCGGCGTGGTGAAGGTGAATCGCCTCACGCTGCAAACTGAGCTTGGCATGATTGGCGGCCGCGTGCCGCGCTGGGCGGTCGCGCGAAAGTTTGCGCCCGATATCGCTGAGACGCAGTTGCTCGACATCGAGGTGCAGGTTGGGCGCACCGGAGCGCTCACGCCGCGCGCCGTGCTCGCGCCTGTTGATGTTGGCGGCGCAACTATCACCTACGCCACGCTGCACAACTTTGATCTCGTCGCTGAAAAGGATTTGCGCGTCGGCGACACTGTTCAGGTAAAGCGCGCTGGCGAAGTAATTCCGCAGATTCTCGGCCCGGTGCCTGAGAAGCGCACTGGCAGTGAGCGCGTGGTCACAGTACCGACCCACTGCCCCGTGTGTGGCACCGCCGCGGTGCGCGATGAAGAAGAAGTCGCGACCTACTGCCCGAACCTCG
>JAYUWY010000348.1:0-3174 GCA_043753285.1 Gemmatimonas sp.
GCGACCGTCACGAGCGTAGTCACGCAGATCGCTGGCATCCCCACCGGCACGCTGGCCTTCGACAACGAGCTCTACGATCGCAGCTACTTGGTGTTCACGTACCAAAACTCGTCAGGCCATGTGGACGTCCGCGGTATCGACCTCGCGGTCGACTACCTCGTCAACGACATGTACACCGTCGAAGCCACCTACTCGACGATGAACCGCAACGTATGGACGGATGCAGTGGGCGCTTCTGTGGCCAACCCGCTCGTCGCCAACACGCCGCGTCACCGTGGTTCGCTCACGCTGCGTCGCGTCGATGACGTGCGCAACATGAACATCGAAGTCCGCGGCCGTTATGCCGATGCCTTCGACGTGAACTCCGGCGTGTTCAACAGCTACAACGTCGGAACGCCGGTGCGGTACAGCCGCGTCCCGGTGAACGCCTTCCTCGACGCCGGCTTCTCGTGGAAGCTCCCCGTCGCGCAGAACATCCGCTGGTCGCTCAACATCCAGAACTTGCTCAACAACGAAGTGCCGTCGTTCGTCGGCGTCGCTCCGGTGGGCCGGTTCACCACGACCCGCGTTTCGTACAGCTTCTAAAAGTTCTTGTAGGACCGAAGGGGGGTGGGCCAAACGGCCCACCCCCCTTCGTGTATTTTTCAGAGTGATACTTCTCGATCCCTCGCGCCGGCTGGTCATTGGACATCGCGGCGCGCGCGCCGTGCGCCCCGAGAACACGCTCCAGTCCCTGCTCTACGCCGCCTCACTGGGCGTGGACGCGCTGGAGTTTGACGTCCACCTGGCCAAGGACGGCGTGCCAGTGGTGATGCACGACCCCACGCTTGAACGCACCACGGACGCCACGGGCTTTGTGCGCGACCGTACCAGCCTCGAGCTCGGCCGCGTGAGTGCCAGCCACAACTTTAGCGCGGATAACAACCGGACCTTTCCGTATCGCGAGGCGCGCTTTGCCGTACCCACGCTCTGGGAAGTACTCACGGCGATCCCTGACCTCCCCCTCATTATTGAGATGAAGTCCGTGGAGGTCGCCGAGGCCGCGCTGGCCGTTTTGCGCGACACCGACAACCTGCATCGCGTGCTCATCGGGAGCTTTCTGGACGATGCGCTGATTCCTTTTGCACGCGCGGGTGTGCCGTACTCTCCGGGGTCAGGCGCGCTCAAGCGCTTGTACGCCTCCGCTGCACTTGGCGTGGGCCCTCAGACGGTTCCGTTTCAAGCTCTGTGTATTCCCCGCTTTCATTACGTGCTGCCGCTGCCCGTTTTAGGATTCGCGCGCCTGATGCGAATCGCTAGCGGCCCGACGCACGTATGGACGATTAACGACCCCGCGCGCGCCACCGCTTTGTGGCGCAGCGGAATCAACGGCATTATTTCGGACAATCCTGAGCTGATGCTCCGCACCCGCGAGACTTTGTGACCGCACCCGCCGCACCAGACAAGAAGCCCGAAAAGAAGAAGACCAACTACAAGGCCGCATGGGCCGAGACGCGCCGCTTGATGTGGCAGCATCGCGGACCACTCGCGATTGGCTTCGCGCTCATGTTGGTGAATCGTCTCGCGGGCCTCGTGCTGCCGGGCAGCGTGAAGTGGATCATTGACGAAGTGCTCACGAATCGCCGCCTCGAGTTGCTGACGCCGATCGCGATTGCCGCGGGCGTGGCTACGGTGCTGCAAGCGTCGAGCTCGTTCGCACTGTCGCAGGTCATCTCGGTAACCGCGCAGCGCGCCATCACCGAGCTGCGCCGCAGCGTGCAGGCGCGCATTCTGCGCTTGCCCGTGAGTTTCTTTGACGGCACGCAGAGCGGCGTGTTGATCAATCGCGTGATGAACGACGCCGAAGGCATTCGCAACTTGATTGGCACGGGCATCGTGCAGCTCGTCGGTGGCATGCTCACCGGCACGCTCGCACTCGGCTACCTGTTCTACCTCAACTGGTTGCTCACCACACTCACGATTGCGTTCCTCGCCGTGTTTGGTGGCATCATGGCGTACGCGTTTGTGAAGCTGCGTCCCATTTTCCGCGAGCGTTCCAAGATTCAGGCCGAAGTCAGCGGCCGCCTTGGCCAAGCGATGGGCGGCGCGCGCGTGGTGAAGGTGTACACGGCCGAGAAGCGCGAAGAGATCGTGTTCACGAAGGGTGCGCATCGCTTGTTTCGCAATATTGCGAGCACCATCACCGGCACTAGCGCCGTGGGTGCACTCGCGACGGTGATCATTGGCGCCGTGGGCGTGTTGATTCTCACTGTCGGTGGCCGTGCCGTCGTGCAAGGCACGATGACACTCGGCGATTTGATCAGCTACATCTTCTTCGTGGGCTTGGTGAGCTTTCCTGTGGTGCAGATGGCCAACATCGGCACGCAGATCACCGAGGCGTTTGCGGGGCTTGATCGCATTCGCGAAATCTTCGAGACGCCCACTGAAGATGAAGACGACGCCAACCGCCACGTACTCGAGAACGTGAATGGCGATGTCGTGTTCAACGACGTGTCGTTTGAGTACCGCCCAGGCATTCTCGTGTTGAAGAACCTGTCGTTCACCGCGAAGGCTGGCACGACGACGGCGCTTGTGGGCAGCAGCGGCTCGGGCAAGAGCACGCTGATCTCAATCATCTTGGCGTTCAATCGCCCGTTGACGGGTGTGGTTACGATTGGCGGACAAGACCTCACCACCCTGCGCTTGCGCGACTATCGCTCCACGCTGGGTGTGGTGCTGCAGGACAACTTCTTGTTTGATGGCACGGTGGCCGAGAATATTTCATTCTCGCGCCCAGGTGCAACGCGCGACGAAGTGATTGCGGCAGCTCGCGTAGCTAACTGCGATGAATTCGTGAAGGCCTTCCCTGATGGTTACGAAACAATTGTCGGTGAGCGCGGCGTGAAGCTCTCCGGTGGCCAGCGTCAGCGCGTGGCGATTGCGCGCGCAATCCTCGCGGATCCGCAGGTGCTCATCCTCGACGAAGCCACGTCATCGTTGGACTCCGAGAGCGAGAAGGAAATCCGTGAAGCGCTCCGTCAGCTCCGCACGGGTCGCACCACCTTCGTCATCGCGCATCGGTTGTCCACCATTCGCAACGCGGACGTGATTCTGATGATGGAACACGGCCGCAGCGTCGAGCGGGGCACCCATCAGGAACTGCTGGCGGCGAAGGGCCGCTACTCCGCGCTGTAC
>JAYUWY010000349.1:0-1528 GCA_043753285.1 Gemmatimonas sp.
CCAATGGGCTGGCGATACGCAATAATCGCAAGAGTCTCAAGCGCAGCCGGCGAAAGCCTCTGCGGGCGCACGGCCATCTGAGCGCGCTCAATGGCCTCAGTGTATTCGGGACGCGTCAGTATCTGCCAGCCACCGCCGACTTCTACCAGCTCTACGCCGTGGCCATCAACATCGTAGTGCTCACGCAGTTCGTCGAGCGCGCTCTGCAATCCGGCCGGCGACGAATCGGGGTCGAGGGCAACAAGTTCTTCGGTCGCGATGGGGCGCGGGCTCGCGAAGAGCGCGGCCTCAAGCAGCTTCGCCAGCGGATTCACGGCGGATCTCCACGTCTGCAAACGGTCGGGGTTGGGTCATATGCACTTCGTTGCGCTTGCCCAGTTCGAGCAAGCCGAGGAGGGCGCTGAGCACCTCCCACGGTTCGGCATCATCGCGCACGAGTTCACGGAATCGCATGCGAGCGCGCAATTCGAGAATGGCGCGCACAGTCTGCATGGCGCCGTCCACATCGAGGGCGCGCGGAATCACTTCGTGAATCGTCGGCCGGCGCGCGGCGCGCAGCACGCGATCCACGGCCACGAGCAAATCGCTCAGCGACAGTGAGAGCGGCGCTGGCGGCGGTGCGGCGGGTTGGCCCATGTACGTGCGCGCGAACCGTGAGCGACGATCGTCGCCGAGTTTCTCGAGCACGTCCACGACTTCGCGCATCTGTTGATACTCAAGCAAACGGCGCACGAGCTCGGCGCGCGGATCTTCGAACTCTTCACGGCCTTCCTTCCGCGGCAGCAACATCTGCGCCTTGATGCGGATGAGGCGCGCGGCCATCTCGAGATATTCGGCCGCTTCGTTGAGCTGGAGATCACGCATCTTGATCAGGAACTGATCACAGATCCGAGCGACCGGAATGTCGTAGATGTCGATTTGCTCGTCGCGAATGAGCGACATGAGCAAATCGAGGGGGCCGTTGAAGCCCGTGAGGTCAACGACGAAGGGGGTGGCGCCCTGGCCGTCGTTGGCGGAGGAATTCAGCAAAATGGAGGCGCGGTCTGGAGTGAGGCCCATCACGGGCTGTCGCGCTCAAAGCTACACTCCGGACGCTTGGACTCCAAGCCAAACGTCGCTTGACGTAAAGTGCCGTGCCGACTACACTTCGGAGGCTAAGGGAGGGCGTGTCCGCTCTCTCCAAGATCACACATTGCAGAGAGCTTAGTTCCAGTGCCGAGAATCGCGTCCGCGAAGAAGAACATGCGCAAGACCAAGACGGCGACCGCACGCAACCGTGCGCAGCGCGCTGCACTCCGGACTGCGCTGAAGACTGCCAAGGCGACGTCGTCTGCCCCCACCGCTAAGGCGAAGGCCGTGCAGCTGCTCGACCGAGCCGCGCGCAAGGGTCTGATCCACAAGAACGCCGCTGCCCGTCATAAGTCGACGCTGGCGAAGGCGAAGTAAGCTCTCTTTGAGAGTTTTGAGCGCCGCGATTCCTTTGGGATCGCGGCGCTTTTCTTAACCGCATTCACCACGAAGGCACGAA
>JAYUWY010000350.1:0-1525 GCA_043753285.1 Gemmatimonas sp.
TCCAGGTAGTAGTCACGCTCGGCTTCGGGAATCTGCTCGGGCGAGCGTTTATCGTCCTTGGCCCTGGGTACCCACACGCGTCCATCGTTGCGCAGCGACTCGCTCATCAGCGTGAGCTTCGACTGGTAGTCGCCGCTGACCGGGATGCAGGTCGGGTGAATCTGCGTGTAGCAGGGGTTCGCGAACAGGGCGCCCTTGCGGTGGGCGCGCCAGGTGGCGGTGGTGTTGCAGCCCTTCGCGTTGGTCGACAGGTAGAACACGTTGCCGTATCCACCCGTCGCGAGAATCACTGCGTCAGCAGCGTGCGATTCAATCTCACCGCTCACAAGATCGCGCACGATGATGCCGCGCGCCTTGCCGTCTACAAGCACGACTTCGAGCATCTCGTGGCGCTCGTACATCACGACGCCACCTTTCGCGATTTCCTTTTCCAGTGCCTGATACGCGCCGATCAACAACTGCTGACCAGTCTGGCCACGCGCGTAGAACGTACGCGAAACCTGCGCGCCGCCGAACGAGCGATTGGCGAGCAAGCCGCCGTATTCACGCGCAAACGGCACGCCCTGCGCCACGCACTGGTCGATGATGTCCACCGACACCTGGGCGAGGCGATACACGTTGGCTTCACGAGCGCGGAAGTCGCCGCCCTTGATCGTGTCGTAGAACAAGCGCTGCACCGAGTCACCATCATTGCGATAGTTCTTCGCAGCGTTGATGCCACCCTGCGCCGCAATGGAGTGCGCGCGACGTGGCGAATCTTGGAAGCAGAAGCAGCTCACGTTGTAGCCGAGCTCGCTCAGCGTCGCAGCAGCAGACGCGCCCGCGAGGCCAGAGCCCACAACGATCACCTTGAACTTCCGCTTGTTGGCGGGGTTCACGAGCTTCATGTCGAACTTATGCTTATCCCACTTCTCGGCCAACGGCCCAGCGGGAATCTTCGCGTCGAGCTTGAGTGTCATTGAGTGCTATTCCTCAGTCGACAATGCCGAGCATTACTGCAATCGGCACGATGATGGATCCAGCCCAGATGATGACCGCGACGCCGAGCGCGAGCTTACGCTCCATCGGCATCGGATGCGGCTTGGCGACGCCGAGTGTGCGGAAGCCCGCCCATACGCCGTGGTAGAGATGGAAGCCGAAGATGCTCATCGCCACGATGTAGAACAGCGACACCCACCACACCTTGAAGCCCAACACCACGTTGCCGTATGCCCCGCCCTTCGAGAACGCGGGATGCAACTGGCCAGTGGTGAAATGCATGATGTGGAAGATCAAGAACAGCGCGAGAATCACACCGCCGACGCGCATGGTGCGCGACGCGAACGTGGAGATCTGCGATTCACGCTTCGCGTATTCTGTTGGACGCGCAGCCCTGGCGATCATCGTCAGCTGATAGGCGGAGATGATGTGCAGCACGGCCATCACGAAGAGGCCGATGCGTGCCATCCACAGCAGCGGTCCGAGTGATTGCAGCTTGTGCGCGTAGTCGTTGAACGCCGTGGCGCCGAGGAAGACCTGCAGATTC
>JAYUWY010000351.1:0-3164 GCA_043753285.1 Gemmatimonas sp.
TCACGCTCGATGTGTTCACCACCACGATGTTCGGTGGGAACCAGCTCGCTGTATTTCCCGATGCCACCGGCATTCCTGAAGAGATGCTGCTCCCCATCACGCGGGAGTTCAATTTTTCGGAAGTGACGTTTGTGTATCCCGCGAAGGATGCGAAGCACACGCGTACGGTGCGCATCTTCACGCCGGGTGAGGAGATGCCATTTGCTGGACATCCCACCATTGGCACCGCAGCGGCGTTGGCGCTTTGTGAGAACGTGTTGGGCGGTGCACGCGAAGGTACGCTCTCGCTCGATCTCAAGGTGGGCACGGTGCCTGTAGATGTGCGCATTGAGAGCGAGACGCTCGCGTGGGCCGAACTCTCGGTAGCGAAGTTGCCGGAGCTAGGAGCGCAGGCACCGACGCTCAACACGCTTGCTTCGATCCTTTCACTAGAAGCAAAGGATCTCGTCGGCGGTTCGCTATCGCCGCAAGCGGTTTCTTGCGGCATTCCGTTCTTGCTCGTGCCGCTCAAGTCTGTGGATGCGGTGCAGCGCGCGCGTGTGAAGCACGATTTGTGGGACGCGACGCTCAAGCGCTCGTGGGCTCCGGAAGTGCTGGTCGCCGCGAAGGATTCAGAGTCCGGAGAGAATCACTGGAGAGCGCGCATGTTTGCGCCTGGACTCAACGTGCCCGAAGATCCGGCCACGGGTTCCGCGATTGCATCGCTTGGCGGTTGGCTCGCCATGAAGGATGCGAAGACCGACGGCGAGTTTGCGTTCACGGTGCATCAGGGCATCGAGATGGGACGCCCAAGCTTGCTCGAAGTCCGCGCCACCAAGGTTGGTGGCGTGGTCACGGCAGTGAAAGTGGCGGGACGTGCAGTGCTCACCGGCGAAGGCCGGTTGCGTCTTCCTACTCGGTAACGCGCAGCATTCCCGTGACGGAGCCTCGCGGACGCGAGGCTGATCCGTCGAAGGCACGCATGCCCGCGTGCCACACCACGGCACGATCGCGGCCGTTGTGCTTGGCGACGTACAGCGCTTCGTCCGCGCGCGCGAGTAGCGTCTTCGCGATTTCATCGTCGCGCGCAAAATCTGCGGCGACGCCCACGCTGGTGGTGATGCGCGTTTCCGGCGGCAACGAGCGAAACTTGTAGCTGCGAAACGCTTCCATCACACGCTCAGCGAGAATCACTGCGCCTTCTTCGTTGGAGTCCGGCGCGAGAATCGTGAACTCTTCGCCACCAAAACGCGCGACGACATCCGCATCGCGCGCGGTGCGACGGAGCAGATCGCCCACTTCGCGAATCACTTCGTCGCCCGTGAGGTGACCAAACTCGTCGTTGATGCGCTTGAAGTGGTCGAGGTCAATGGCGAGCACCGCGATCTCCTTCTTCTGACGAATTGCGCGTGAGACTTCGCGTTCCGCGAGTTGGTTCAAGCCGCGGCGATTAAAGCAGCCCGAGAGCGGATCCGTGAGGACAATCGCCTGCAAGCGTTCGCGCATTTGATTGTACGCGCGTCCAACGACGCTGACGGGATCAGGCATCTCATCGTCACCTTCGTCGAACTTCGCCGAGAAGTCGCCTTCTTGCGCCTTGCCGAAAATCTCGACGAGTCGGTGCATGCGCGCTGCGACATGTCCCTGCAGCACGACGTAGAGCAATGCTCCGATGCCGTAGAGTCCAAGCGTCCACAGCTCTTCCATCGGAAACATCAAGCGGCCAGCGTCTGTGGCGAGCGCAATGAGCGCTGTGTAACCCGCCGCAATGAGCACTAGGTTCGCGACGGTCGCCGTCCATCCAAACATGATTTGATTGAACTGCACCGAGAAAATCGCGATGATGAGCGCGCGCGTGTAATGCTCGGGCGGCGTGACCAAGGCGGTCGTCAGAAACAGCAACAGCATGTCGAACGTGATGACCGTTAAGACGATGGTCATGCTCGCGCGCTTTGCGCTTCGCAGGTGCCGCGCTAACAACTGATGGCCAATGAAGTACGCGACCACGCTGAGCAACACCGCGAGCAGCAATGAGCGATGCGAGTACTGCGAAATGAACAGCGACTCAGTGGACACCACCCCAAACCACTTGAGGGTGACGGTCGCGAAGCCGATGAGCGGCACAAAGGTCACTCGATAGCGACCCTGCCACAGTAAGACTTCGGCGTGATTCTGTTCGGAGCCCGTGCGGGGCTGAGTGAGGAGCATAGCCTTATAAAAGGCCACTCACCGGCCCTCCCCGCAAGGGTCTCCGGCACACTCACGAGCCAGAGGCTAGAAACGTGCCTCAAGGTACAGATCCAGCCGCGTCTGCCAGCGGGGGTGCATACCTCTGGACAAGTCCATGCGAATCATCCCGTCCAAGGCACTCGCACCCACACCCACACCGCTCATCGGACGTCCGACATTCCCCCACGCGTCGCGCGCGCCGGCCCACCCGAAGTCCGCAAATACCACCGGCTTGATGGCAACGTCGTCCGTGCCCAACTCGAGGCGTCCGAGCCAGAACGCCTCACCCACGCCGGTGCCCGCAGTCTGTCCGCGCACGCTGTGCAGACCACCCAAGAAGAACTGCCGCTGCGCAGGCAGCTCGCCTTCCGACGTTCCTGCAGCGGCCGTGACCGACGCGACGACCGAGCCAATGCCGCGGCTGATCACCGTCTCGAGGAATGCACGGCCGTAGTCCATCTGGCCGGTTGCGCCTTCAAGGCGCAGGTCTGCACTCAAACGCCAGCCGAGCGGATCAAGTCCGCGACTACCACGCCAGCGCATCGCCGCACCGTAGAACCAACCAGTGTCGGCGATGATGTTGCCGAGGAAGCGATCATCATGCGCGCCACCAAACAGCGACCACTCGTTCTCCACGCGCGCGTTCCACTGTTGCTCGGCGAACAGCTTCCACTGCACGCCGCCGCCCTGCGCGCGTTCGCTCACCAGCTCAGAACCCCACGCCCGATGGTAGAACCCTTGATCGTCCGCAAACAGCAGCGCAGGAATCGATGCACCAAACGTGAGCGGCGTGCCAAAGTCCGAGCTCACCGCCAAGCGGCGATACGCCGTGCCGCGATACACGCGACGGCCGTTGGAGCGAGAGAGCGTGAACTCTCCGTTGAGCTGCAAGTCTGCGAGTGAGCCGCGCGCGTCCAGCGTAGCGGAGTAACCCTTGCCCAGCGTCGATGCCACGC
>JAYUWY010000352.1:0-3164 GCA_043753285.1 Gemmatimonas sp.
GATGCGCGCAAGAATCGCCGCTTCGTCCACGGCCATTCCGTTCATTGGCACCAGCTCAAACGTGAATCCACGCGCCTTGGCAGCGGCCATCCACGGATACACATTCGCGGGAAACTCGCCTTCGCTGCCGAGCACGATGTCGCCGGGGCCGAGCGGCAGCGCGTACGCTGCGAGGTTCACACCCCAGCTGGTATTCGTCGTGAGCGCGATCTCATCGGCCGACGCGCCAATCAACTGCGCAATCAGCGACCGCGAACGATCCAGCTGCGGAAAGAAATCTTCCGCGCGCATCCGATGCATCTCGGCGCGCTTGTCGTTGTACGCTGCAACCGCATCTCGCGCGCGCTGCGGAATCACGCCAATGGACGCGTGATCAAAGTACACGGCATCGCCGCGCGCCTCCCACGGATACTCTCGCGCGCGTAGCGCGTGCACATCGTAGCTCACGGTTCTCTCAAGTGCGGTGGTGTGTCAGGCGGCTGCCGCTTCCAGCGCCGGTGCTGCCAGAAGTACTGCTCCGGATACTCGCGCACGCAGTCTTCGATGGCCTTCGTATAGTTGCGCACCGTGTCATCGACCGCCTGCTCGCGATTTTCCGCGTCAGACAGTGCGACTGTGCGCACAATGAATCGATAGCTGAGATCCGGCTGACGAATCGCGGCGATGAACAGCATCGGCAACTTGCTGCGCAACGCAAACACCGCGGCGCCACGCGGTGTCTTTGCTGGGCGACCAAAGAAGTCCACGAAGGTGGATGCCAGCCCGAGTGCACCTTGGTCAGACAAGAATCCAACCGCGCGCCCGTCGCGAAATGCGCGCGGAATCGCGCGTACCGCTTCGTCATCAAACAACACACGCATGCCAAATCGCTCGCGCGTGCGGCGGAAGAAACTGTCACTGAGCGGATTCGCCATGTGCATCGCGATGGCATCAACCGGTACGCCGCGCGCCGCCATATACGCGCCCGACAATTCCCAACTTCCGATGTGTCCGCTCACGAGCACAACGCCACGCCCCTCAGCGAGCGCGGCGTCCATCAGCTCCCAATTATCTGTGCCCGAGAACGCGTCGAGCACGGTTTGCGTAGGTTCGCGCGAGAGCAGAATACTCTCAATCGTTACGCGCCCAAGTCCGCGGTACGACTCCCGCGCAATCTCCTGCACGCGCTCAGTCGTCGCGTCGGGAAACGCAGCTTTGATATAGCGCTCCACACGATCCGCGCGCACACGAAACGGCGAGTAGCCCAATCCGCCCAAAAACGCGCCGAAGTTGGAGGCAGTCTTCCAACTAAACGGCCGCAACAACGCAGCAATCAGTCGGAGAACAGCATACTCAAGCCGCTGCGTGAATGTCGGCGGCAGGGCGACGCGCTCAGCCTTCGCCATCACGTCCGGCCCGCTGTTGCAACGCGTGCAGGCGCGCGTACGCTCCACCGCGCGCGAGCAACGCATCGTGCGTGCCACGCTCCACAATGCGACCGCCGTCCATCACCAAGATCTGCGTCGCGTGCACAATCGTGCTCAAGCGATGCGCAATCACGAACGTGGTGCGGCCAGCGAGCAAACGGTCCAACGCTTCCTGCACCAAACGCTCGCTCTCAGTATCGAGCGCAGACGTCGCTTCATCGAGAATTAGAATTGGTGGGTCAGTCAGTAGCGCACGAGCAATCGCCAATCGCTGACGCTGTCCACCAGACAATCGAGTGCCGCGCTCGCCGAGTACGGTGTCGTAGCCCTCGGGCAACGCCTCAATGAAGTCGTGGGCATTCGCTGCACGCGCGGCCGCTTCCACCTGCGCTTGCGTGTACTTCGCATCTGCGCCATACGCCACATTCGCGCGCACGGTGTCGTTGAACAGCACAGTGTCCTGCGACACGATGCCTGTCAGCGCTCGTAGCGACGGCAGCTTGATTTCGCGCAGATCCACGCCGTCGAGCGCAATGCGACCGGACGTCGGCTCAATAAATCGCGGAATCAAATCCACGAGCGTGCTCTTCCCTGCGCCGCTCGCGCCCACCAACGCAATCACTTCACCGCGCTTCGCCGTGAACGTGACGTCGGAGAGCACCGCAGCGCCGCTGTACGAGAATCCCACGCCTTCAAACGCGAGTTCGCGCTGCAATCCGCTCACTTCGCGCGTGCCCTGGTCCGACTGCGCTTCCGTCGGCTGATCCAACACCTCGAAGAGCCGCTCTGCCGCAGCCAACGATTGCTGCGCTGTCGTCGGCGCCTGCGACAACTGCTTGAGCGGCTGCAACAAACGCATCACGAGCACCATGAACGTGATGAGTGTGCCGCCGTCCATGGCGCCCCCGTTGATCACTTCGCGCGCGCCCAGCCACAGCACCGCAACCGCGACCACTGTACCGAGCGTTTCCGTGAGCGGACCACTCAACAGCGACAACCGCTGAATTCGCGTCATGCCCTTGGAGTAGCGTCCCGACGCACCCAAGAAGCGTCCGTCTTCGTACGGCTCGCCGCGAAACGACTTTACCAAGCGAATGCCGCTGATGACTTCCTGCAGCACGCTCGTGATCTCGCCGTACTCCGCGCGCAGGCGACGATGACCCTTGCGAAGTTTGCGCAACAAAGGCTGCAGAATTCCAATAATGAGCGGCGCCACGACCATCGCGTACAGCGTGAGGCGCGGCGACATCGTGTAGAGAATCCACACGGTCACTACGAGCTGCGCGGCGTTCTGAATCGTGCGCGTGGCGACTTCGGCGAGAATCGCCTTGGTCTGCTCCGTGTCCGTCAGAATGCGGGCGATGATCTGCCCGGTTTTGGTGCGCGAGAACCAACCGAGCGGCAAACGCTGCATGTGCGAGAACACCGCGCCGCGCAAATCGCGCGTGATGTACTCCTGCAGTGACGCGCCCAACTGACCGCCGGCCCACAGAAACACGTTCTTCAAACCAACCATCGCGATGATCACGATGATCACGCCACGCAGCGAGCCCAGTGGATCGCCTTCAATGAGGAAGGCACCAATGAGCTTGTTCTGTGCCACGGTCAGCCAGCCCATGTCCTGCGCAATCGCGCTGGGCAGTCTAAACAGCGTATTCAAGAACGGAATCAGCAACGTGAACGCGATGCCATCGAGCAGCGCCGCGGTGACGTTGAACAACACATTGCCCGCGAGCCGCCACGAGTGGGGGCGCAGGA
>JAYUWY010000353.1:0-3159 GCA_043753285.1 Gemmatimonas sp.
GTGGGCTCGTTGCCGGGACTCGTCGTGCAAGCGATGCGTCGTGTGCAGGCCAACGATCCCGTGCTGATGATTGACGAAATCGACAAGATGACGTCGGGCGGCCCGAGCGGTGATCCAACCGCGGCGATGCTTGAAGTGCTCGACCCGTCACAGAACTCGACGTTCACGGACCACTATCTCAATCTGCCATTTGATTTGTCGTCGGTGCTGTTCATTTGCACCGCCAACAATCTCTTTGATATTCCGCACGCGCTGCGCGATCGCCTCGAGGTGATTCGCATTGCGGGCTACACGGTGGAAGAGAAAGTAGAGATCGCGTGGCGCTATTTGTTGCCGCGCTTGTTTGATGAGCACGGCATCACGGATCACGACCTGCAGTTCACGGACGAAGCGCTGTCGTTGATTGCGAATCGCTATGCGCGCGAAGCAGGACTGCGCGCGTTTGAGCGCCACATCGCCGCGCTGATGCGCAAGCGGGCCAAGCGCAAAGCCGAAGGCGAGCAGGGCGCGTGGATTGTGGATCAGCAACGCATTGAAGATGTGATTGGCCCGCCGCGCTACGCACCCGAGGAAGCCGAGCAGGAGCCGGAGGTTGGCACGGTGACTGGGCTCGCGTGGACGGCGAACGGTGGCGAATTGATGACCATCGAAGCGCTGATGATGCCAGGCACTGGAAAGCTCACTGTCACTGGGCAACTCGGCGATGTGATGCGCGAGTCCGTGGATGCGGCGTGCAGCTATGTGCGCTCGCGCGGACATTCGCTGCGCGTGGCGGATCCCGAGCTGCGCGGTAGCGACTTGCACGTGCACTTCCCCGCGGGCTCAGTGCCCAAGGACGGTCCGAGTGCTGGCGTGGCCGTGACGCTCGCGATTGCGAGCGTGATGAGCCGTCGTCCGGTGCGTCGCGATGTGGCGGTCACGGGTGAAGTGACGCTGCGCGGTCGCGTGCTGGAAATTGGCGGCGTGAAAGAGAAAGTGCTGGCCGCGTATCGCGCGGGCCTGCGCACCGTGGTGATGCCAAAGGCCAACGAGAAGGACTTGCGTGACATTCCGCCCGAAGTGCGCAGCGCGCTGACGTTTAGGTGCGTCGCGTCAATGGACGAGGTGCTGGAGGCGATGTTGTTGCCGCCGCTGCCTATTGGCTTCGGTGATGGCCTGCCGCTGTTTGACGAGGTGGGTCGTACGCCGGCTGACGCCCCCGCTGACTCGCTCGTGCGCGACGACGTCGAGCCGGCGCTCTAGCCGGCGTTGGGCGCATCCTCAGCGGACCGTTACATTCGGACGGTGACCACCAATGCCCTGAGCAAAACCAATCCCAACCGTCCGTGGGAAGTGCGCGAGTCTCCGCGCCACGGCCGCGGCATCTATGCCCTGCGCGTCATCCCGGCCGGCACGCGGATTATCGAGTACACCGGCGAGCTGATTTCTGAGGCCGAGGGCGAGCGGCGCTACCCCACGGCGCCCGACGGCCACGAGGAGGCCGAGCACACGTATTTGCTCACGCTCGACGAGCATCGGGTGATCGACGCCAACGTGCGCGGCAACGAAGCCCGGTTCATTAATCACTCGTGTGAACCAAATTGCGAGCCAATCGCGTATGGAGACCATATGTGGATTGTCGCCGTTCGAGATATTCAGCCTGGTGAAGAGCTCGCGTACGACTACGCGATTGAACTCGACGAACCGCACACGCCCGCGCGTAAGAAGCGATTCCCGTGTCGCTGCGAGGCGCGCACGTGCCGTGGGTCAATCCTCAAGCCCAAGCACGTGCCGCTGCATCCGCTCGTGCGCGCGGCGATTCGTAAGTACGGTCCAGGAGCGAGCGCGTGAGTGATCTCTGGCGCGAGTTCTTGCTCAACGTCGCCGTTGGCACGATTGCCGGTGGCGTGACCAACGCGATTGCCGTGTGGATGCTGTTTCATCCGTACGAGAAGACGTGGGGTTTCCACGGCGCGATCCCAAAGAACAAGGCGCGACTCGCGAAGAGCATTGGCCGCACCGTGGGCGAAAAGCTGCTCACACCAACAGATTTGCTCGACGAACTGCACCGCGCGGGATTCCGCGACACGCTGGACGCCAAGCTATCGGTGGTCATTGGCGAGTTGTTGGAAGTCGAGCGCGGTTCCTTGCGCGAGATCTTGCCGCCATCGGTGCTCGGTGAAGTCGAACTCGCGCTCTCGGGACTCGGCCCCGCCGTCGGTGACAAGATTGCGACGTGGACGGCCACACCTGCATTTGAAGTCAGAGTCCGTGAGGCGTTGGCCAAGCTGCGTGCTGAGCTCGGCTCGCGTCCGGTGAGTGACGTGCTCACTGAACCGCGACGCAAAGAACTCGCGGCGCAAGCTGCAGAGTTGGCCGCGGAGTTGCTCGATGAAAGCCGCAAAGCCGAGCAGCGCTCGGCCGCAGCGCGCATTGGTGACGCGGTGCTGCGACTCGCGGGTGAAGAGCGCACGAAGGCATTTATTGAGCGCGCCGTGAACGACGCGCTGGGCCGCGCGGGCGCGCGCACGTGGAGCGATGTGCTCGACGCGATCGGCGAAGACGTTGTGGTGAAGTGGGTGCTCGAGGGAGCTCGTACGCAGCAAGTGCGCAAGCTCGCTGCTGATGGCGCGACGTCCGGAGCTGTGGCGTTGCTCGATCGTCCGATTGGACGTCCCGCGCGTTTTCTCGCTGATGATGCCGCAGAGCGCTTGGGCGCGATCGCTGGCCCCGCCGTGTGGAGCTGGATGGAGCGCGAGCTGCCTCGCGTCGTGGAGCAGCTCGACATTCCGGCCATCGTGGAGCGGAAAGTGCTCGGCTTCAGCACGGCGCGCATCGAAGAAATCATTCGCGGCGTGACGCAGCGCGAGCTCACGATGATTGTGAATCTCGGCTACGTGCTCGGCGCGGTGGTTGGCGTGCTGACGTTCCTCGGCGCGCAGTTGTTCAACTAGTTCTGCTGTAGCACCACGCGCGTACGATCCAACACACCACCGCGTGCAGCACTCGGCAGATCTTCCCAGATCACCGCTGCGCGCCCGTCGATCACCAACTGCGTCAAATGCAAGCGACGCCCGCGCAGCACCCACGAGCGCTCAGCACCAGCGCCGCCACTGGCGCGCGTCGCGCCGAAGCGTCGCTCCACCATCCGCTCCATTTTGTCGCGGAACTCCGTGGCTT
>JAYUWY010000354.1:0-3155 GCA_043753285.1 Gemmatimonas sp.
GGAGGTTTGACTCTACTTTATCACGCCCCACGTCTCAAGTCAAGAAATTTCGAAAACCACCTTACCCGCCTCCCCCGACTTAATCACCTCAATCGCTTCCTTGTGCTGCTCCAACGGAAAGCGATGCGTGATCACCGGAGTCGGGTCAAACTGTCCCGCGCGCAAAAACTGCGTCATCTGAATCCACGTGTCGTACATCCGGCGGCCGACGACGCCGTAGACGGTGATGCCCTTGAAAATCACTTCGGTGGCGAAGTCCACGTCCATCGGCTTCGCGGGAATTCCGAGCATCTGCACACGGCCGCCCACGCGCACGAGCTTGAAGCCCTGATGAATCGCGGCGGGCACGCCGCTCATCTCGAGTACGACGTCAACGCCGAGTCCCTGCGTCGCCTTGTGCACCGCGGCTTCTGCGTCCTTGGGATGCACAGCGCTGTGTGCGCCCATCTGCGTCGCGAGGGCGAGGCGCTTAGGGTTCACGTCGCTCGCGACGATGTGTGAGGCGCCCGCCGCTTTCGCGATGCCAACCGCGAAGATGCCAATCGGACCGCAACCAGTGACGAGCACCGTTTTGCCGGAGAGTTCGGTGCCGTGGAGTGCGGTGTGAAACGCGTTGCCCATCGGATCGTGAATGCCGCCAATCTCAAACGGAATATTTGCGTCGAGCTGCCACACGTTTGTCGCGGGCATCGCGATGTAGTCCGCAAATGCGCCATCGCGGTCCACGCCGATGATCTTCGTGTTGGGGCAAACGTGTGCGTTGCCGGTGCGGCAGAGATGGCACATGCCGCAGACGATGTGGCCTTCGGCCGTGACGCGATCGCCGACCTTCACGTCGGTCACCAGCGCGCCAACCTTCTCCACTTCACCGGCAAACTCGTGGCCCACGGTGAACGGCGGTTTACAACGCCCCTGCGCCCACGCGTCCCACTCGTGAATGTGTACGTCTGTGCCGCAGACGCCGGCGCGACGCACCTTGATCAATACTTCGTCGTCGCGAATGACGGGGACTGGCACGTCTTTGAGGACGAAGCCAACGGCGGGGGAGTCTTTAACGAGTGCGCGCACGGGGCAGATTTCGGCGTAAAGGGTCGATACTTCGTATGTTGAAACGTCGCCTCGGTGACTCTCGGAAGAAAGGGGTGTGTCCGTGATGTATCTTCACTAGCAATGCAGACCGCCGAGTATCCACGTTCCGCCGTCGCCTTTCCGGGCGTGCCGCTAGCACCGATGCTCGTGAGCATCGTCTTGCTTGGCGTTGTGACGTGGGCGTCTGGACCCGTGCTGCGTCACTTCGACGGCGCGGTGATTCCGTGGCCGGTGCATGGGCTCGCAGTGGCCATTCTGCTCACGGCACGACCAGCGGACCGCACCAAGGTCGCACTACTGGTTTGGGTTGCAATTATCGTTGGCGCGACCACACACAGCGGCGATCTCGCTCGGGCGATTGTGGGATCGGCGATGTTACTGTTTCAGACGGTCGTGCTCACTGTGCTGCATGAGAAGTTCACGCACGGACGGCATCCGCTGCGCGGTACCATCTCGTTCTTGTGGATGGCACCCGCGATGCTCGTGGGTGTTCTCCTCGCCGTGATGATCGGCAGCGGCGCGACGAACGTGTTGGCAGTCGACTCGTTTCCAGGATACTCCGCCGCGCGCTGGGCGGTGGCTGCCATCAGTTCAATCGCTACCGTCGCTCCCATTTTTCTCGCCATCACGGCGCCCAATCAGCCCCGTTGGCGCGACACGCCCACAAAGCAAATCGAATTCGCCGCGCTCGTCGTCGGCTACGCGCTGGCTCTGTTGAATTCGTTCTTCGAGGTCGGCTACGACATCTTGCAGATCCCGCCAGCAGTGGCGGCAGTCCCATTCTTGATGTGGGCCGGATTTCGCTTCGGTGTGCGCGGCTACGCCGTCACGTCGCTGCTCTTCGTGCTCGCGGTGGTGACCTCGAGTTCGCTCGGCATCGGTCCGTTCGCCGACATTCTCGATCCATTTGTCCGCGGAGAACGTGGCTGGACGTACGTGGCGGCGCTGGCTGGCCCCACCATGATTTTTCCGCTCGCGTTGGCGGAGCGCGCGGCGGCTGAATCGCGAGCACGCGGCGCCTCGGCGCAACTCGCGGCCATCATTGAGAGTTCGGTCGATCTTATCAGCGCCGTCGATCGCGACCTCGTTGTCATCGCGGCCAATCCTGCGTGGATTGCTGAGTTTGCGCGTGTCTCTGGTGTGACTGTGCGGGTCGGCATGCCCATGGACGTGGCACTGGCCAGTCTCACCTTCGACGTGGACGCCTCGGTGCGCAACTGGCGCCGTGCGCTGGGCGGTGATCGCTTCACGGTGACGCGCGAGATCGGCGACCCTACGCTCCTGCGCGAAGAGTACGAGATCTCGTACAGTCCCGTCCGCGATTTGCGCGGCGAGATTGTGGGAGCGAGCCAAGTCGTGCGCAACGTGTCCGAGCGTCGCCGACAGGCTGCCGCCGCCGCCGACCAACGTCGCCTCGAAGCACTTGGGCGACTCGCCGGTGGCGTTGCGCACGACTTTAATAACCTGATGACCGCAGTCATTGGCTATACGGGAATTATCTCGCAGTCGCTCCCCACGCACGATGCGCGGCAGTTGGATCTCGCCGAAATCGAGAAGGCAGCCACGCGCGCCGGCGAACTCACGCAGCAGTTGCTCGCGTTCGCCCGCCGACGCGTTATCGATCCCAAGATTGTTGACATCGGCGAGCTGGTGGGCAGCTTCATGCGCCTCATCTCGCCGCTCCTTGGCTCCACGGTCAAACTCACAGTGCGCATCGCGAGCGATCTCGCGGCGGTGCGCATTGATCCCGTGCAGTTTGAGCAAGTCTTGATGAACCTCGCGGTCAATGCACGCGATGCGATGCCCAACGGCGGTGAGCTCATCGTCGAAGTCTCACCCACCAGATTTCGCGAAACGACCGGCGTGCGACTCACCGTGCGCGACACGGGCAGCGGCATGGCCCCCGAAGTTGTTGCGCGCATCTGGGAGCCGTTCTTCACCACCAAGCCGTTGGGCAAGGGCACCGGACTCGGCCTCGCCACGGTGCACGGTCTCGTGCACCAAGTGGGGGGAGAAATCACGGTCGAGTCCACAGAGGGCGTAGGCACCACCTTCCACGTGTTGCT
>JAYUWY010000355.1:0-6240 GCA_043753285.1 Gemmatimonas sp.
GGAGATTCCCCTCCTCGTCGTCTCGCTCGATCCCTGGCGCGACACGCCGGACCGTTTGGCGGGCATCGCCTCCGCTTGGCAACTCCAGGGCGAGGACCGCGTGTTGGGCGGATCAATAGAAACCGTCAACGCCGCGCTCGACCTCTGGCGCATCGCGCGCGAGCGCGACCCAAACACCGGGATAATCGCGCATGGCAGCACGATTGTCCTTGTAGATCCCGCGGGTCGCGAAGCTTGGCGCGTTGAGGGCGCACCGCAGCGCATTCGCGAAGCAATTGCCCTCGCGCGCGCGGAGTCGGTGCAACGCTAAGCGGGTAGCGCCAGAGGGACCTTGGTCCGCAGCGGCACCCACACGGCGTGCACGGCGAGCACGCCAAAAGCCAGCGCCAATGTGCCAACAAACTGGTGTAGCACGCCGAGCGCGACCGGAACCGCCGTAAGAATTGTCGCAACGCCAATCGCGAACTGCGCGGCCACTGTGAGTCCGAAGACCCGCACCGCCATCGCTGCATACTCACCGAGAACTTCCGGACGTGCGCGCCAAGCGAGCCAGAAGCTCGCAAAGCCCGTGAGCATCGCGAGCACACGATGATGAAATTGCGCGGCTACGGGGTTCTCGAACGCGTTCGTCCACACGCTCGTCATCGCGAGATACCCAGGTGGGACCACCTGTCCGCCCATCAGCGGGAATTCGTTGAACACCTTTCCACCACGCAGACCCGCGACAAAAGCACCTGAGACCACGGTCAGCGCGAGTAGGCTCACCACACAGAGAATCGCCCACTGCCATCTCGCATCCGACCGCGCTTCCTCGCGCCGCGGATTCAAATCCGCCCAGGTCCACAGCGCAATCACCAAAATCGTGAGCGCCAACGCCAAGTGCGCCGCGAGGCGGTACGCGCTCACTTCCGTCCGCACCTCAAGTCCGCTACGGACCATGTACCATCCCAGCGCGCCTTGAGCCAAGGTGAGCAGGGGCAGCCACGTCAGTCGCATGCTGTAGCGCTCTGGCAACGCGCCTTTCGCCACGAACCACAGGAACGGTATGGCAAAAATCAGTCCCACCGCGCGTGCGGCGAGACGATGGAACCACTCCCACCAATAGATCAACTTGAACTGGGCCATGCTGATGCCCGCGTGCGTCGACTGCGCTTGCGGGATCTGTTGAAAGGCCCGCAACGCCTCCTGCCAACTCGCATCAGTCATCGGCGGTAGCAAGCCGGCCACTGGCTTCCACTCAGTGATCGAGAGACCGCTCTCTGTGAGGCGCGTGATTCCGCCAATCATCACGGCGAAGAACACCGACACGATACAGGCCATCAACCAGCGTCGAACCGCCATGTGCTCATTCATGAAGCAACGGTAGTCAACGAGGCGGGGCTCTTCATATCAGCGTATCCCCGACATTGGGGTGTTCTTAGCCTGACTGCCGGACGGCATGGGCGATGCGAGCGTTCAACAATGGCGAACGTACGCGAATCCTGGGCTGAGCCCTACAAGATCAAGATGGTGGAGCCACTGTTTGTCCGCACCGCGGAGCAGCGCGCGCGGGCGATTGAAGAGGCCGGCTACAACACTTTCCTATTGCGCTCCGAGGATGTGTACATCGACTTGCTCACCGACAGCGGCACGTCGGCAATGAGCGACCGCCAGTGGGCGGGGCTGATGATGGGCGACGAGGCCTATGCCGGCAGTCGGAACTATTATCGGCTCGAGGATACCGTCAGACGGTGCTACGGCTATCGGCACTTGGTGCCGACACACCAAGGTCGAGGCGCGGAGAACCTCATCTCGCAGATCCTCATCAAGCCGGGTGATGTCATTCCCGGCAATATGTATTTCACGACGACGAAGGCGCATCAGGAGTTGGCCGGCGGCACCTTCGTGGACGTGGTAGTTGACGAGGCCCACGACCCGCGCAGCGAGTTCCCGTTCAAGGGGAACATAGATCTCGCCAAGCTCGAGGCAGTCATTCAGGAACACGGGGCGTCACGCATTCCTTACGTTGCGCTCGCGACCACGGTAAACATGGCGGGCGGACAGCCGATCTCCCTCGAGAACCTCCGCGCGGTCCGTGCGCTCACGCAGTCGCACGGCATTCGCATCATCCATGACATGACGCGGGTGGCGGAGAACGCGTATATGATCCAGCGCCTAGAGCCGGGTCAGGCGCAGCGATCAGTCCGCGAAATCGTCCTCGACATCTGCGCGCTCACCGACGGCGCCACCATGAGCGCCAAGAAGGACGCGCTGGTCAACATCGGTGGATTTCTGGCGACCAACGAGGACGCGGTGTTCGAGGAGGCGCGCAATCTCGTCGTCATCTACGAAGGCTTGCATACCTACGGCGGACTCGCGGGCCGTGATATGGAGGCGATGGCCATCGGCATCGAGGAATCGCTCGACGACGCCCACATCCGCGCCCGCGTGGGGCAAGTCGCGTATCTCGGCGAGAAGATAATCGCCGCCGGTGTTCCGGTCGTGCGTCCCATCGGGACGCACGGCGTGTTCATCGACGCGCGCGCCTTCCTCCCCCACGTGCCGCAGGACGCGTTTCCGGCGCAAGCGCTGGCGGCCGCACTGTACCTGGATGCTGGCATCCGCACGATGGAACGCGGCATTGTCTCCGCCGGGCGCGACAAGGTCACGGGCGAACACTGCCGCCCGGCCCTAGAGCTCGTGCGCCTCACGATTCCGCGGCGCGTCTACACGCAAGCCCATATGGATGTCGTCGCCGAGTCCGTTGCGCGGGTCTTTGCGCGCCGCGACCGCATTACCGGACTTACGATTACCTATGAGCCGCAGTACCTCCGATTCTTCCAAGCGCGTTTTGCGCCGCGGCCCGCCCGGTGAAGCACCGCACCATCATCGAGCCGTTTCGCATCAAGAGCGTAGAACCGATCCGGCTCGGGACGCCTGAGGAACGCGCGCAGAACCTGCACAGGGCCCATTACAACCCATTCCTTCTTAACTCCGATCAGGTGTTGATTGATCTGCTCACCGACAGCGGCACGTCGGCAATGAGTGCGCGCCAGTGGGCGGGAGTTATGGACGGCGACGAAGCCTACGCCGGATCGCGTTCGTGGCTGCGGATGGAACAGGTGGTGCGTGATCTCACAGGATTCACGCACATCCTGCCCACGCATCAGGGGCGTGCCGCAGAGCGCATTATCTACGGCCATCTGGGTGGGCCCGGGAAACTCTTCCTCAGCAACACGCACTTCGACACCACGCGCGCAAATATCGAGTCGAGCGGCGCGGAGGCGGTGGACCTCCCGATTGCCGAGGGGCGCGACCCCGAGATTGACCACCCGTTTAAGGGGAATCTCGATGTCGCCGCGTTGGAACGTCGCCTCGCCGTTGACGGCTCGCGCGTGGCGGCCGTCATCCTCACGGTGACCAACAACACGGGCGGCGGACAGCCCGTTAGCCTGGAGAATGTCACGCAGGTTTCCGACATATGTCGACGATACGGCGTCCCGCTCATCCTCGACTGCTGCCGGATTGCTGAGAACAGCTGGTTCGTGCGGCATCGCGAAGCGGGAATGTCGGATGTGCCGTATCGGGAGATTGCGCGCCGCATGTTCGCCCTCGCCGACGGCGCGGTGATGAGCGCCAAGAAGGACGGCTTGGCCAATATGGGAGGCTTTCTCGCCGTACGTGACGACGCCGTGGCCAACGCCTGCCGCAACCAACTCATCATTACGGAAGGGTTCACCACATATGGTGGACTGTCGGGACGCGATATGGAGGCGATTGCCATCGGACTTGAGGAGGTGTTCGATGACCACTACCTCGAGTACCGCGTGCGCAGCACCACTTATCTCGGTGACAAGCTGCACGCACTCGGCGTGCCGTTGATGCGACCGATTGGCGGGCACGCAGTGTATGTAGATGCCAAGCGTCTCTATCCGCACATTCCGGTGCATGAATACCCCGGTCAGTCGCTCGTCTGCGCGCTCTACCTGCTGGGCGGGATTCGGAGCGTGGAAATTGGATCGGTGATGTTCGGGACTTACGACGCTGCTGGCGCACTCGTGCCCGCATCTATGGAACTCGTGCGGCTCGCAATCCCGCGGCGCGTCTACACGCAGAGTCATATCGAGTACGTAGCCGAGACCTTTGAAGGGGTGATGGCTGAGCGGACGACGGCTCGGGGCATGCGGATCACACACGAGTCGCGATTCCTCCGACACTTCACGGCGCACTTCGCACCGCTCGCAGAAGGCGCGGGCCCACTCCCGCCCAATCAATGACGCTTGCCCAGCCCGAGTACGATTGGATTATCGTCGGCTCGGGCTTCGGCGGTAGCGTCTCCGCGCTGCGCCTGAGCCAGAAGGGCTACAAGGTCCTCGTCATCGAGGCGGGCCACCGCTACGCGGATGATGAGTACGCAAAGTCCACGTGGGATCTGAAGCGCTTTCTGTGGGCCCCGAGCATTGGCCTGCGCGGAATCCTCGAACTCACGCCGTTCAAGGACGTCTTCATTGCATCGGGGGCCGCTGTCGGCGGCGGCAGCGCGGTCTACGCGAACACTCTCTATCGCGCCAAGCCGGCCTTCTTCACCAACCCGCAGTGGTCTGATCTCGAGGACTGGAACGCCGTCCTGCGCCCGCATTACGAGACCGCCGAGCGCATGCTGGGTGTATCGACTGTGCCGCACTCCAGCGGAGGACAGGTCCTGCTTCGCTCAGTTGGCGAACATTTCGGAGCGGCCGAAACATTCACGCGCACACCGGTCGGAGTCTTCTTTGGCGAGCCGGGTCGCGAAGTCGCCGATCCGTACTTCGACGGTGAGGGACCGGCGCGGACGGGTTGCACGCGGTGCGGCGAATGTATGGTAGGCTGTCGAGTGGGAGCCAAGAACACACTGCTCAAGAACTACCTCTGGTTCGCGGAGAAGGAAGGCGCGACCGTGATTGGAGACCGCGAGGTCACCGACATCCGTCCTCTCGGTCCAGCAGATGGCAGCGAAGGCTACGAGGTCAGTACGCAGGAGCCCGGCGCGTGGTTCGCGAAGGACCAACGGACAATCCGCGCGCGGGGAGTCATCGTCTCCGCAGGCGCGCTCGGCACGAATCGGCTGCTCGCCAAGTGCAAGGTGAGGGGTTCGTTGCCGCGCCTGAGCGACCGGCTCGGAGAACTCGTACGCACCAACAGCGAGTCCATTCTCGCGATTAGCCTGCCCGACGACTCCACGCAACCATGGAAGGACGTCGCAATCAGTGCGAGCGTGCATCCCGACGCGGACACGCACGTCGAGTTCTGCACCTACGGTCGCCACGGCGACTTCATGACGCTCCTGATGGCGCCACTGACCGGCAACGGGACGAGGGTCACACGACCACTCTTGTTGCTGCGTGGCTTGCTGCGTCATCCGCTCCGCGCCCTCAAGGCGATGTGGCCGGTCGGTTGGAGCCGTCGTTCACTCGTGATCCTCGTGATGCAGTCGAGCGACAACGCAATGGCATTTCGCGCGCACCGCGGGCTCTTCGGCGGCGTAGGACTACGCACGGAACAGCACGCTGAGCGGCCCAACCCAACTTTCATCCCGATTGCGAACGAGACCGCGCAGTGGTTGGAGGGGCACACGGGAGGCGTGGCGTATTCGAGCGCGCTCGAAGCCGCCGCGAACATCCCCACCACGGCGCATATACTCGGCGGCGCTGTGATTGGCGCGGACGATTCCCGAGGCGTGGTGGACTCACGGCTCCGAGCGTTCGGCTATGAGAACCTCCTGATTGTGGACGGCTCGACGATGCCGGCGAATCCCGGCGTCAACCCCTCACTGAGTATCACCGCGTTGGCCGAACACGCGATGAGTTTAGTGCCGCCACGAGTTGAGTGCTGACGATTAGCCGACAGGCTCTTCGTGCATCTTCTTGAAGTGAAGCAGGCCAGGCGCCCACATATGCTTCACCGGGTCAACGTCCACGTGCACGACCGCGCAGCCGCCGGAGGCGAGGGCACGATCGAGTGCCGGCCCGAGCTCGTGCGCGTCCGACACGCGTTCGCCGTGCGCGCCCATGCTACGCGCGAGTGCGTCGAAGGCAACTTCGCCGAGGTCGGCTTTGATGGTCTCATCCGCGTCGAGATGCTTGAACAACATCGTCTTGATGGGACGCAGCATGAACTGTTGGTTCATCTTGACCATGCCCCACTGCCGATCGCACATAACGATGTAGATCACGCGCGCGCCGACGCGCACAGCAGTCTCGATTTCCTGCGGGTGAAATCCCA
>JAYUWY010000356.1:0-6205 GCA_043753285.1 Gemmatimonas sp.
ACGCGCGAGCGTGACGACATGATCTGCAGCACGAAGGCGAGGCCGATGAAGAGGCCGCCAGCCCACCAGCTCGTCTTCGTCAGCAGGTTGCCTGCCTGACGTGAGCCGAGGAGTGAGTCAGACGACGACGAAGCGCCGCCGAAGCTTGCCGCCAAGCCCCCGCCCTTGCCGGCCTGGAGCATCACGGCGAGGCCAAGAACAATGGCGTCGATGATCAGAAGAACGAGAAGGAACGTATACACGGCGATTCCGAGGTCTGCAGATGAGGTAAGCCTTGAAGAATACCGGAGTTAGCTCATCCGGTCAACTGCGCAGCTGCGAACAATCGCGAGCCAGCCCTCGGCGTCCAAGCTCGCGCCGCCCACGAGCACGCCGTCCACGTCTTCCTGAGCGAGCAAAGATTCGACGTTGGAGCGGTTTACGCTGCCGCCGTAGAGGATAGGGATTGCTCCACCGCGCTCACCGGTCATCGCGACCAACTCGGTGCGGATCGCGGCATGCACTTCGGCGGCGTCGGCGGGTGTGGCCGTCTTGCCGGTGCCAATGGCCCACACGGGTTCGTAGGCGACCATGGTGGAGGCGATGGCGTGCGGTGCGATACCTGCGAAGCCCGCTCTTAGCTGACGCAAGACGACGGAGATCGTGTTGCCCGCTTCGCGCTCTTCGAGCTTCTCGCCTACGCAGAGCATGGCAGTGAGCCCTGCCTTCACAGCGGCGGCAACCTTCTTCCCTGACTCCGCGTCAGTCTCACCAAATACATGGCGACGCTCGGAGTGTCCCACCAGCACGTGCCGTGCACCGGCGCCACGCGCGAGGGATGCCGAGATCTCGCCAGTGAACGCGCCGCGGTCTTCCCAGTGGATGTTCTGCACGCCGGTTTCCAAATCGGCGCGCTGCTTGAGCGCGCTCACGCAGACGTGCAGCGAGACGGATGGGGGGAAGAACAACACACGGCGATCCAGCTGCTTGGCGTACTGCGCGACGAACATGCGCAGAAACTCCTCAGCGTCGGCTGGGGCTTGGTTCATTTTCCAGTTTGCGGCGAATACTAGGGACTTCATTTGGAGATTCGATTGTTCGAGAAGGAACTGCATTCACCACGAAGGCACGAAGGGGATTGTGCATCTCAAATACTGCCGCTGCGCACTTCTAGTCTGGGAACTTAAGGGGTCCGCTCCGAGATGTCGGCGCCGCCCCCCCCCCCCAAATACTCACTCTTCACTCGCCTAGCGCGACGAGTCCTCATGCGCTCGGAAGTACTTCGTCCTTCGTGGTGAAGCAGCTGCAGTTACTTCTGCTCCAACGCCGCAACGCCTGGCAGCACCTTCCCCTCTAGGAACTCGAGCGACGCGCCGCCACCAGTGGACACGTGCGACATCGACGATGCGAGGCCCGCCGCTTCGACAGCGGCAGCAGAATCTCCGCCGCCAACAATCGTGGTTGCTCCCTTCTTGGTGGCTTCCGCCATAGCAAGTGCGACGGCTGTTGTTCCCTTGTCGAACGGCGCCGTCTCGAACACGCCCATCGGCCCATTCCAGATGATCGTCTTCGCGCTCGCAATGGCGCGAGTGTAGCTAATCGCTGATTCGGGACCGATATCGAGCATCGCTTCGTCGCTCGGAATAGCATCACGCTTCACCGCGTGCGCCTTGCTGCCTTCTGCGATTGCCGGAGCAACCGTTGCGTCGTGCGGCAGCGTGAGTCGGTAGCCCGCGCGTTCCATCAACGCTTCGGCCATCTCAAGACGATCGGGCTCGACGAGCGACTTCCCCGTCTCAAAACCCATCGCCTTGTAGAACGTGCACGCCATCGCGCCGCCAATGAGGATGCCGTCCACCTTGGGCAGCAGCGCCTCGATGACGTCAATCTTGCCGGAGATCTTGGATCCACCGAGAATCGCGATGAACGGACGCTTCGGCTTCTCGAGTGCGTCGCCGAGGTAGTCGAGCTCCTTCTGCATCAACATGCCGGCGACCGCGGGACGCAACAACTTTGCCACGCCTTCTGTACTGGAGTGCGCGCGATGCGCGGCGCCGAATGCGTCGTTCACATAGAAGTCGCCGAGCTTGGCGAATGCTTTGCTCAGCGCTTCGTCGTTCTTTTCTTCGCCAGCCTCAAAGCGCGTGTTCTCGAGCAGACACACGGCGCCGTTCGCGAGCGTCATCGTCGCGGCTTCGGCTTCTGCACCAATCACGTGCGGCACGAAGGTCACAGGAACCTTGAGCAACTCGGCGAGTTTCGGAGCCACCGGTGCGAGCGAATACTTGGCTTCGGGTTTTCCCTTCGGGCGACCGAGATGCGAAAACAGCACCACGCGCGCACCCGCTTTCATCAACCACTGAATGGTCGGCACCGCCGCACGAATGCGAGTGTCGTCAGCGACGGCACCCGCATCCGTGAGCGGCACATTGAAATCCACGCGCACGAGTGCGCGCTTGCCCGCGATGTCCGCGGGCTTGAGATCTTTGAGCGTCTTCGTGGACATCGTGCTTAGAGCTTCTCGCCGACCATCAGGAGGAGATCAACGCAGCGCGACGAATAGCCCCACTCGTTGTCGTACCAACCAGAGAGCTTCACCATGGTGCCGTCAATGACATTCGTGCACTTGGAGTCGAGCGTGCACGACGCCGGATTGCCGATGTAATCCACGGAGACGAGCTCCTCGTCGCTGTACGCCACGATGCCCTTGAGCGGACCAGACTCCGACGCAGCCTTGAACGCCGCGTTCACCTCGGCGATGGTCGTGCCCTTCTCGACTTCCACCGTGAGCTCGGTGAGCGACACGTCCGGCGTGGGCACGCGGATCGCAATGCCATCGATTTTGCCCTTCACCTCCGGGATCACGAGCGCCGTAGCCTTCGCTGCGCCAGTCGTGGTAGGAATCATGGAAATCGCCGCAGCACGCGCGAGGCGCAGATCCTTGTGCGGCAAATCTAGAATGCTCTGGTCGTTGGTGTAGCTGTGAATCGTGACCATCGCGCCGTGCTTAAAGCCAAACGCGTCGCGTACGACCTTCACCATTGGCGCAAGGCAGTTGGTGGTGCAGGACGCATTCGAAATAATGTGATGCTTAGCCGAGTCGTATTTGTCGCTGTTGACGCCGAGCACGAGGGTGATGTCTTCGCCGGTGGCCGGTGCGGAGATGATGACCTTCTTCGCGCCACCCGCGATGTGCTTCCTGGCGTCGTCAGCCTTGGTAAAGCGGCCGGTGCTCTCGAGCACGACATCCACCTGCAAGTCCTTCCAGGGCAACAGCGCGGGATCCTTTTCCTTCAGGACCTTGATCTTGTCACCGTTGATGGTGATGGAGTCGTCGTCGTGCGAGACGGTGCCGTCGAACTTGCCGTGTACGGAGTCGTACTTGAACAAGTGCGCGAGCGTCTTGGTATCGGTGAGGTCGTTGATGGCGACGATGTCGAGTGCAACGCCACGCTCCTTAGCGGCGCGCACAACCTGGCGGCCGATACGGCCGAATCCGTTGATACCAACTCGAAGCTTCGCGGTCATTGCCCGATTTCCTTGAAAACGTGAGGGGCGGCATGTCAGCGGCGGTCCGCATCAGTGCGGGCTCGGCCGAACGTCAGATAACTCAGGGTGCGCGCTCCCGCATCGAACAGCGCCGAAGCGCAGGCGTTGAGGGTCGCGCCGGTGGTGAACACATCGTCCACAAGAATCAGATGGTGGCCGGCGACGAGCTCCGAGGCGCCATTTGTGCACGTGAACGCTCGGTGAACGTTCGCCAACCGCTCCCCCGGAGTCAACGAGGTTTGGCTCGGTGTGGCGCGCGTGCGAGACAGGACGTGCGTCCAGGCCGGGATTCCCCAGCGCGCGGCGACGGCGTCGGCGAGTAGCTCGGCTTGGTTGAAGCCACGAGCACGTTGCTTGGCGGCGGCCAGCGGCACGGGCACCACTGCGGCTCTTTCGCGCGTCACATCGGGCGGCCAAGCCACGCGCGCCATGCGCTCACTCATCTCGGTGGCCACAGACGGCCAGCCATCGTACTTGAGCGCACCGACAATGGCGCTGCTCACGTCGTCGGGCACCCAGCACACGGATCGCGCCGAGCGCACAAACGGCGCGAGAAGCGGACACACCGGGCAACGCCCACGCGATGGGCGCGGGTGGCCACAGCGGTCGCAGCGCGGATGTCGGAGCAGCGGCACGCGAGTCCAGCACGTCCCGCAGACGATGCCGCGCTCGTGATCGGCGAGTGACGACTCGCAGGACGCGCAGGCGCGCGGGAGCAGGAGTTGCAGCAAGGCGTTGGCCAACACGCCTGTGTTCTACGTGACTCTGACGCCCGAGCTACAACCGCCGCACCGCGTTCCACATCACTTCGCGCGGTGCGCTCATCTCAAACCAGCGCTCGAACGCGAGTGCGCCCTGCTCGATGAGCATTCCCAATCCGTCGGTTGCGTGAATGCCGCGCTCGTTGGCCAGCCGCACGAGTCGCGTTCCGCCGCTGCGGTATACGAGGTCAAACACGCGCGCGCTCGGAGAGAGCGCCTGCACGTCGAAGGGGGTCGCATCGTCGCGCAGTCCTACCGGCGTCGCGTTCACGACGAGGTCTGCGCCGCGCAAAGCGTCGTCGAGCGACGCGGCAACGCTGACGTGCGCAAAGCGTGCCGTGAGTGCTTCCGCCCGAGCCGGAGTGCGTGCGGAAACGCTTACGGTAGCACCGGGCCACGCAGCTGTCGCCGCACACACGGCCGATGCGGATCCTCCCGCACCGATGAGCGCGACGCGCAATCCCTTCGTGAACTTCTCAGCGAGCAACTGCTTGGCGGCGACGTCAAAGCCGCCCACGTCAGAGTTATCGCCGTGCAGTGCGCCATCAGCGCCCACCCAGAACACGTTCACTGCGTCGGCGATCGTGGCGACGTCCGTGAGGTGTGCGCAGCGCAAGCGCACGGACCGCTTGTGCGGAACCGTGACGTTGCCGGCCGCACGTTCAGCGACGAGCGCATCGATCGTCGCGTTCAAGCGCTCGGGCGGCACATCAAGCGCCTCGTAGCGCGCATCAATACCGCACGCATCAAACGCGGCCTGTTGAAACACCGGGGAGAGCGAATGTCCAACCGGATGACCGAGCAACACTACACGTGTCGGTCGCGGCGCGCTCACGTGGAGCGCTCCGCAGTCACGCGGTCGAGCACCAGACCAATCTTTCGCTCGAGCTCGCCAAACGTGGCGCGGTACGCGTCGAGGTCACCACCGAATGGATCAGCCACAGCGCTCGCGTTCGCTCCGCGCGACGCGTACTCCGTGAGCAGGTGCGTCTTGCCCGCCCCACCGACCGCCATCGCGCGCTCTGCGTGATGCGGACCCATCGCGAGCACAAGATCGGCCTCGCCAACGAGCTCGCGCGAGAGTGCGCGCGAGCGATGCATGTCGAGTGCGAGTCCCTTCTCCAAGCTTACGAGCAGCGCACCATCAGATGCCGGAGAACCGTCCCACGCACTGGTGCCGGCGCTTCCTGTGGTGACGTCGGTCAGTCCGCGCGCGGCAATCGCTGCGCGCGCGATGGCCTCAGCCATTGGCGATCGGCAAGTGTTGCCAGTGCAGACAAAGAGCAGATGCATAGCGGAAAGTTATCGATCGCCTACGAGATCGGGGACGCTCTGCCGCAGAATATCGGCGGCGATGGCGCCGGGCCGAATCACGCGCGGACGCTTGCCGGTGCAGTCCACCACGGTGCTCGCGGTGTCTGTGCCGAGCTTGCCCGCATCGAGAAGCATCAGGCCGCCGCCCGCGATGGCCGAGCCAAACTGCGCCAACACTTCGTTCGCGGATGTCGCGGCCGGCTCGCCGGGGCGATTCGCGCTCGTGCTCGTGATGGGATCGCCCAATGCTGCGATGAGTCGCTGTAGACCCACGTGCGGCGTCCAGCGCACCGCTACGCCACCCTCGGGTCCGCGCAGACGCGCCGGAATACGTCGCTCGCCGCCTGGCAGCACCAACGTCAGCGGGCCAGGCCAATGACGCGCAGCAAGCATTGCCGCGGGCTGCGTGAGGTGCAGGCCGAGCCGCGTGAGCATCGGCGTATCGGAGATGAGCAGCAAGAACGGCTTCGCCGGTGGCCGACGCTTGAGCGTGACCAACCGCTCCACCGCGTCATTGTCGATTGTGGTGCCGAAGCCGTACAGCGTCTCGGTGGGATACGCGAGCACCCCACCGTCGCGCAGGTGCGTGAGCGCCGGAGCGA